>NZ_JBBMER010000005.1:0-205589 GCF_040096455.1 Lachnospira rogosae (ex Hitch et al. 2025)
CATAATGATTGTTAATTAATTATCAATCTTATTTTTATTAAGATAGTTACTTCGTGTAACACTATACATCACTAACAAAGTATATGTATGATTATCTAAGAAAAGGGGAACTAATTATGAGCAAAGAAAAATCTTTAGTAGTTGACAACATCCAGTCTCTTGAAGAGCTTATAAGCTCTGTAAAAGAGGCACAGCGTATCTTCTCAGCATATTCGCAGGAACAGGTTGATAAGATATTTACCGCTGCTGCCCTTGCTGCTAATAAGGCAAGAATACCTCTTGCCAAGATGGCTGTCAAAGAAACTGGTATGGGAATTGTTGAAGACAAGGTAATCAAAAATCACTATGCCGCTGAATACATTTACAACGCATACCGTGATACCAGAACCTGCGGTGTTATCGAGGAAGATAAAGCCTATGGCATTAAGAAGATCGCAGAGCCTATCGGTGTTGTTGCCGCTGTTATTCCTACAACTAATCCAACTTCTACTGCTATATTCAAGACTCTTATTTCATTAAAGACACGTAATGGCATTATCATAAGTCCACATCCCCGAGCTAAGGAAAGCACAATAGCTGCTGCTAAGGTTGTACTTGAGGCTGCTGTTGCTGCCGGTGCTCCTGAGGGTATAATCGGCTGGGTTGATGTTCCAAGCCTTGAACTTACCAACACTCTTATGAAAGAAGCCGACATTATACTTGCAACTGGTGGTCCTGGCATGGTTAAGGCAGCTTATTCATCTGGAAAGCCTGCACTTGGCGTAGGTGCTGGTAACACTCCAGCTATTATTGACAGCACTGCCGATGTTATACTTGCAGTCAATTCTATTATCCATTCTAAGACATTTGATAATGGTATGATATGTGCTTCTGAGCAGTCTGTAATCGTTGACTCATCTGTATACAAGCAGGTTAAAGAAGAATTCACTAAACGCGGCTGTCACTTCCTTAATAAGACCGAGCTTGATAAAGTAAGAAAGACTATCATTATCAATGGCTCGTTAAATGCCAAGATAGTTGGCCAGAGTGCTTATAATATCGGAAAGCTTTCCGGCATAGAAGTACCTGAAACCACCAAAATTCTCATTGGCGAAGTTACTTCTGTTGACCTTTCAGAAGAATTCGCACACGAGAAGTTATCTCCTGTTCTTGCTATGTATAAGGCAAAGGATTTTGATGATGCCATAAGTAAAGCTGAGCGTCTAATAGCTGATGGCGGATTTGGTCATACTTCTTCTATATATATTAATTCTGCAACTGAAAACTACAAGCTTGCTAAGTTCGAGGAAGCTATGAAGACCTGCCGTATTCTTATTAATACACCTTCTTCACAAGGCGGTATCGGTGACCTTTATAACTTTAAGTTAGCACCTTCTCTTACACTTGGCTGTGGTTCGTGGGGCGGTAACTCTGTATCTGAAAATGTAGGCGTAAAGCACCTTATTAATATTAAGACTGTTGCTGAGAGGAGAGAAAATATGCTGTGGTTCAGAGCACCTGAAAAGGTATACTTTAAGAAAGGCTGCCTTCCTGTTGCACTTAACGAGGTAAAGACTGTATTAGGCAAGAAGAAAGCATTTATTGTTACAGACCAGTTCTTATATAAGAATGGCTACACTAAGTGCGTTACCGACAAGCTTGATGAACTTGGCATAACACACACAACCTTCTTCAATGTTGCACCAGACCCTACATTAGAATGTGCTATTGAAGGAACTAAGGCTATCAACAGCTTTGAGCCTGACTGTATCATTGCTATCGGTGGTGGTTCTGCTATGGATGCTGCCAAGATTATGTGGGTTATGTACGAACATCCTGAAGTTGACTTTATGGATATGGCTATGAGATTTATGGATATAAGAAAACGTATCTACACATTCCCTAAGATGGGCGAAAAAGCCTACTTTATAGCTATTCCTACTTCTTCTGGTACTGGTTCAGAGGTTACACCTTTCGCAGTTATCACTGATGAAAAGACTGGCATAAAGTATCCTCTTGCTGACTATGAACTACTTCCTAAGATGGCTATTATTGATGCTGATATGTGTATGGACCAGCCTAAGGGACTTACAGCCGCTTCTGGTATAGATGCATTAACACATGCTCTTGAAGCATATGCTTCTATTATGGCTACAGATTATACTGATGGTCTTGCACTTAAGGCTATGAAGAATATATTTGAATATCTTCCAGCGGCATATGAGAATGGACCTCACGATGCCAAGGCAAGAGAACAGATGGCTACCGCTTCTACTATGGCTGGTATGGCATTTGCCAACGCATTCCTTGGTGTATGCCACTCTATGGCTCACAAGCTTGGTGCTTACCACCATATACCTCACGGCATTGCTAACGCACTTCTTATTACAGATGTAATGCGCTTTAATGCCGCAGAAGTTCCAGCTAAGATGGGAACATTCTCACAGTATGCTTATCCTCACTGCAAGGAAAGATATGTTGAATGTGCTAACTTCCTTGGTATTGCCGGCAAGAACGATGATGAGAAGTTTGAGAACTTCTTAAAGGCTATTGAGGAGCTTAAGGATAAGGTTGGAATTAAGAAGACTATCAAAGACTACGGAGTTGATGAAAAAGACTTCCTTGCTACACTTGATGAGATGGTTGAAAATGCATTTGATGACCAGTGCACAGGTGCTAACCCAAGATATCCTCTTATGAGTGAGATAAAGGCTATGTATCTTAAGGCTTACTATGGAAAAGAGGTTAATCCAGAGGATATAAAGACTAAGTAATATAAATAATCAATATAAATTATATATATATTATTATGATAATATATTGTCAATGTCAGATAACATTATTCTCACTGACAGACACAACGGGCTTGTTATATGTACAATACCACTTGTCCCGTTATATAAAGATATGAATGGATATGTGGCAATCTTTATAAAGATTGCCCTCTCGCAGAATTGACATCTGCGTATGAACTTGAATGCCTACATAGTAATGGGCAGGAATGGAGGTTATTATGAAAAAATGTATATATAAAGGAACTCTAAAATCTGTATACGTTGATAAGGATAAGGCTGAGAAAGTATTTGCACTATCTTACAGCAAATCCGATGTATTATATGAAGCACTTAACACTGCAAGAGTTGAAGATACAGGACTTGATATACCACGACTTCTTAATGTATCTGTAGTAGATGGCAAATGGACTATCACAAGCGAATATGCCAAAGGAGAAACTTTAAAAGAGCTGTTAGCTAAACACCCTGAAAATGCAGATGCTTACATAGAGGCTATGGTTGACTACCAGATAGCTATTAATAAGCACAGCAACCCTCTTTTAGTCGATATGAAAAGTAAGCTTGAGCGACAGATTAATGAGCTTAATATTCCTGCTGACACGAAATATGAGCTGGACTCAAGACTTTCAGAGCTTCCTTATCATACTAAATTATGCCACGGTGATTATTGTCCAGAAAATATTATAGTACAGACTGATGACAACAACCAGATAATTGCAATTACTGCTGTTGACTGGGTACACGCTACTAAAGGTAATGCTTCTGCCGATGCGGCTAATACTTACCTTACACTTAAACTGAACGATGAAGCACTTGCCGATAAGTACATATCAATGTTCTGTGAGAAGACTTCTACTGATAAGCGTTACGTTGATAAGTGGATGCCTATCGTAGCCGCCGCTAGACTTACTAAGAAAAAGCCAGAAGAAAAGGAAATGCTTGAGGCTATGATTGACATATGTGATTTCCAGTAATCAGATATTAACTTACGATACATCTGTTAATCAAATGTATTAATATTCTTCATTGTTCAACTTTATAAAACCAGCCATATGATACCCCTGCGTCCTTTATGGGAAATGACATCATATGGCTGGTTTTATTATATTTTATATAATATTATTATCTTCAAGAAATTTGCTATACATAGCTTCTATTCTATCCATATCATCATTGTGAAGATTTCCTATTTTAAATATAAAGCTGTCTTTATTAAGCACTGTAACCTTTGATACTCTAGCCGTTGAAGCTAATCTCAGCCCTGCTTCACTCCAATATATAATTGGAATATCATAAGGGTCTTCCTTTCTTACTTTATGTTTAGTTATCTTCACTGATAATACCCCTAATACATTTTCATCAAGTACAATAACTGGTCTATTTATTATTCTACTCGCATCTTCCTCCAACGGAAATTCTACAAACCATACTTCTCCTTTTCTCATTCTGCCTCTCTTTCTTTTTTCATTTGCTCAAACATATCATCCCATTCAGTTTCTTCTACCCATTCATCATCTGATGCTATTACAGCTTTACCATCAGCATTATAATTAGTATTTGCCATTGCCATTTGATATGCTTTATCGCTATATCTCCCAACATTCATATCCGGGTGAAATGGTAAAGCCTGCTCTCTTACTGCCTGTTTAGCCGCCATAGTAAAAAATGTTGTCATATCCATTCCAAGATTTGATACTAACTCCTGCAACTGACTTTTTAAATTCTCGTCTATTCTCATAGTCACATTAGTATTAGCCATAATTACCATCCCTTTCAAATTATAAATTTACTCTAATATTAGAATATGCCTTTCCTGTTGTTTTGTCAATACATTGTTATAACAATGTATTATTTTTAACCTTATCTACATCAAACACCATACTCTATATTATATTGCAGACAACTAATACCTCACTATATAACTTGCATTCCCCACAATAAATCAATATACTAAAATAAATTATTATATACATTATAATCAATTATATACACTATAATCATAAGAAAGGACTACAAGAACACTATGGAACTAATAAAAGGCAGACCAGCCAATGAAGCTGACAGACTTGATAAAGAAATCAGAGTATATGATTTACTTGACCAGTTAGGAATGGAATATTACAGAACCGACCACGAACCAGCAACAACAATGGAAGTATGCAACGATATTGATAAAATTCTTGGCACACTTATATGCAAGAACCTTTTCTTATGCAACCGACAGAAAACACAATTCTATCTTCTTATGATGCCGGGAGATAAAGTATTTAAGACTAAAGATTTAAGCCAGCAGATTAACTCTGCACGACTTTCATTCGCCGATGAGGAATATATGAAAGAATATCTTGATATAACACCGGGTTCAGTATCTATTATGGGGCTTATGAATGATACTGACAACCACGTCCAGTTACTTATTGACAAGGAAGTACTTGAAGAAGCTTCTCTTGGCTGTCACCCTTGTATCAATACTTCAAGCCTTAAGTTAAAGACAAGCGAAGTTATGGATAAGTTTCTCCCGGCTGTCCACCACGAAGCCATAATAGTTGAACTTCCACGATACGAAAATATTTAAGTATATTAATCTCTAACACTTAAAATAAAGTGCTTAGCGTTATCTATCATTCCCCCGAATAGATTAACACTAAGCACTTATTTTCATACCATTGTGAAATATACTTATAATATATAATCAATAGCAAATCATACAACAGCAATTCACAATCCTATATGAGCTATATCTTGAAATATACTGCCACAATTTATTATTGCTATGTAATATTACTGTATCTGTCCATCTGAAATAGTAATTATCCTGTCTGCGTAATCAGCCATCTGTCTGTCGTGTGTTACCATTATTATTGTCTGCTCGTATTTCTGACTTGCTTTTGATAACATCTTTGCAACTGTTTCTGCACTTCCCGCATCAAGATTTCCTGTAGGTTCATCAGCAAATATAACCGCCGGACTTGTAATAAGTGCTCTGGCAATTGCCACTCTCTGCTGTTCTCCACCTGACATTTCTGATGGATATTTATTCTTGCAATGGCTTATCTCTAATTCTGATAATATCTCATCAACCTTTGCATCATCTGGCTTTTTTCCATCAAGTAGAATTGGCATAACTATATTTTCATATGATGTAAATTCTGGAAACAGGCTGTAATCCTGATATATAAAGCCTATATTTCTTCTTCTGAAACCTGACAGCTTCTTGTCCTTCATATGTGTTATGTCCTCGCCTTTTATTAATATACTGCCTGTATCTGGTGTATCCATACTTCCAAGTATTCTTAATAATGTAGATTTTCCCGAACCACTCTTTCCTATAATAGCTGTAAATTCGCCTTTCCCGAATTCAAGGGAACACTGCTTTAATGCAGGAACATCTACACTTCCTGTATGATATGTCTTGGATATCTCTTTAGCCTGTAATATAGCCTCCATACTTATCCTCCATTTCTATATCTCTAATTGCATATATGTAATTCCATATATAATTATTTTTAATATTACCTAATCAAATATATATTTATAAGCTGCCTGTGCCTATATAACTATAATTTCCTTATATTACTTGAATATATCAGCACTTCCAATATAAGCATAAGCGGAAGTGTTACTATGCACCACAGTGATTCCCTAAGTGCTTCACACATACATATTCCAAGTAATTTCCCTCTTGTCATCCCCATTTTTCTAAAGAGAATGAACTTGCCGTGTCTGCTTTCTATCCTGTTTCTTATAATTATTGCCATTATAAGAAGCTGGATAATTATTACCGCCATTATAGTTATTCCATATTGCAGTATATTATTGACAAGCTGCGTTCTATATACATTCTTGCTGTCAACATTTGACTTATAAGTTATATTATTACTCTTAAGATAAAGTGCAACTTTGTTGTTAGTAGCAGAAAATGTTGATGACAGGTCGTAATCTATCTTTATCTGATTATACTGTAATTCAAAATCTATTCCGTCTGTCAGTCCTTCTCCCGTAATTCTTAGCATAAGATCTTTCTGGTTATCAACCGCCTGCTTAGCAAGTTGCGTACTTGCAAGTGCTGTATAATAACCATAATCTGGCATTATACCATTAAAATCTTCCTTAACTTCATCTGTAACTTTAATAACTGCTGCCACCTGAGGTGCTACACAGGCACCAAACATCGTTTCTACCTCTAAATCAGTCTGTGTGAAACTATATGTTGTACTTGCTGTATTAGGATTATCGTCATCTTTCAGTTCTACCTGTAAATCTATTTTTCCACTATTATTATATTTATTGAAAAATGGAATATCATATGGATATACTGCATTGCTTGATGTAATATACCCTCCTTTATTACACTGTCCAAATGGAACATTATAATAATTATAATATAATGTATCACCAGCTTTTAATGTATCATCATAATCACCCTCACAGTTATCCTGTATAAATACTATAACCTGTTTTCCACTTGCAAAGTCATCATAATTAATATTGGATTTATCAATATATTTGCTGGCTATATCATATATTTCCTTTGTTGGATTTACATATTCTGTTGCAAATAAATACCGGCTTCCATAAGTCGGATCTTTCATAGTTTTAGCTATAGATGAAGCCTTCTGTGCAGCTATAATCTTGTCAATTCCCATCTTATGATAGTCCTGGTTATCCCAGTACCATGTTCTTTCTGACTCAAATATAGAATAATCAATTGAAACTATACCCGGTATTTCATTTAAACCATCTATAACATCAGATGACACACCTTCTATAATGCTATTATTACCATCTTTAGCCAAAGGCGAATTCATTATTGCACAATTAGACTTTATAATTCTATCTGGTGAATTATATGGTATAGATGTAAATAATGCTGTCATACCATTATCTAATATCAACTGGCGTAATTCATCATACGGAATATTATATCTATTCCTGCTGTTGTATTCTTTATTGATAAGATCAACCTGTGTAAATTCGTCCATATTTAACGACTTAGCTGGATAGTTATCAAAATCTTTAAGGTAAGATATATATATCATATCAGTTCTATAATTAGATGATGGTATGTCCAGATATCCATATATATCAGGAAGTGAATTATTTTTCTTATATTTATCAAATGATGTAGCTATCTTCATAACGCTGAATACAAGTACAACACAGATAAACAGTGAAAATAATCTTACACCTATTATCATTCCTACACCATCACGCTTCATAAGCCTGCTTGTAATTACACGGCTTAGATTAGATACCTTAAGGTTGGATTTTCTGCCTGATGTATTCTTATTACGAACCTCAATATTAACTATCTGCTTTTTGCTTCTTGCCTTAAGACGCTTCTCTTTAACTGTATCCATAACATTAGATAACAGTCCTACTATCTCCTCAACTACAACTGCTATTACAACAGAAGCAATACTTTTTAACACAATAGAAACATTAATTGTATAAAATGAAAATCCTGCCTTGCCTTCAAGTATGCCTCCTGCAATTCCTCCAGCCAAAAATGCTGCAATTATTCCTATCAATGCTGCTGGAACTATTATCAAAGCATTTTCAATAATATACATTCTTCTAAGCTGTGAACTATCTGCACCTAAGGAAGCATATTTCTTATAAGATGACTTTCTTGTATTCTTATACTCAATAAGCTGGTAAGAAAGTGCTGTTATTCCTATTGCCATAACTATTAAATACATATAAAGGTATATGCTTGTTGAACCCCAAGGCTTATAATCATATACACCTGAATTATATGTATAACTTTTTGATGTCTTCTCCTTTATAGAGTCAAATACTGCTTTGTAGTCATCAGTTTTTATTGAAGGCTTTATAGGATATAAGAACACCGAACGTATATCATAATTAAATTGTGATAATTCACTGTTCACTACAACTGCTGATGGTATCTGCTTTCCATTATTCCATATATTAGTATAATTTCTGTATATACCAACAAGTGTATAAGTCTTTGTGTTTCTTTTCTCTTTGTTGCCTATGCTGTTATTGTCACAATATTTAAGATTAATGCTCTCACCAATCTCACCGTTATAACCGAGTGTCAGAAGGGTGTTCCAGTCCATTGCTATCTCACCACTATTTTCTGGCTGTCTTCCTTCATCAAGCTTTATATGTGACTGTGCAAGAAACTCTGATGAAAAGCTTCCTACATAAAAGCCTGTACTCTGCCAGTCATCGTTAAGAACATTAACGCTTCTTGACACCTTTACCGGCTGTTCAATATAAATGTGGTCTGTAAGATTACTATCTGGCTGCCTGCTTCCTATATCCATAATAAACCAGTCGCCAAATCTGTCTTTATTGGACTGCATCTGCCACTGATACATATTTTCCTGAAATATAAGAACTGCTGTTACAAAAAATACTGCAAATAATGTTGTAAGTGCAGCTCTTATAATCTGCCTGTATCTTCTTTTTACGCTTTTAAATGTTATTTTTAGAATATTCACGTCATTACTCTGATATTAATACCAGCCACTCCTTTCTTTTAGGTTATAACTAGAATACCCTATGAATCTTACAGCAATCTTACAATCGTTATTATATTGGTATAGTTATTATTTTGCTTTTCTTTTCATATTATATTTAGGTATAATTATCCTGAAGCTTACTCCCCTGCCGTCTTCATTATTATTGACACTTACGCTTCCGTGATGTGCCTCAATTATAAGCTTTGAAAGATTAAGGCCTATTCCTGTATGCAGGGAATTATAGCTTTTTCCACTCTCGAACCTGTTAAATATATTATCAAGCTTATCCTTAGCAATTCCATTTCCATCATCTTTTATTGTTATAATGCACTTATCAGCATTGCATACGGCATTTATATCCACATTTTCTGCTTCTTCACTGCAATTCTGTACTATATTAATAAATGCTTCCAACAGCCACTCCTCATCTGCATTAATAAAGTAATATTCATCATTACAATATGAAGTTATATTACAATTATTAACAACAGGCACTTCTGATATGACTTCATTAATAAATTCATTAACATTAATATCATCTTCTGTTAATACAATCTTCCCCGACTCCATTCGGCTTAATTTCAACAGCCTTGTGATAAAATCCCTTATCCTGTATGTCTGCCTGAAACATTCATTCAGATTATTAATAAGCTTTTCATTATTGGACAGACCTGTATCTGTAAACCCTTTTCCAGTCTCCGCTTCTGACTTTTCCCCTGACATATCGGAATTAATCTGTAACTGTGACATATTGGCGTTAAGCTGTTCCTCCATCATATCAAGCGACAGGCTTAACGCTGTAAGCGGTGTCTTTATCTGATGTGCTATATTTTCCGTAAAATCCTGTAACTGTCTGCTACGCTTCTCCATATATGTTCTGTACGCACCAAGTTCTTTTGATATATTCTCATTATCTTCCTTTAATTTATTCATATATGAGTACACATCATTATGTCCGATTTTTACAATATTATATATTGTAAAAGCAAGCAGTATAACCATAATTCCAATAATTACGGCAAATGGAATATATTCTCCGCCATATAAGAACATATACCACGCACCATTTCTTGTATAACCTGCCTCCTGCAATATAGCCGAATAATCTGCTGTGCCCGTGTGACCTTGTCTTCCATAAAATAATATGTACAGAAGCTGTTTGCCTGCTTCTTTATTGACACCATACAGGGTTGTTGCCATATATCTTACCCTATATTCATAATATATTGTGATAACTGATACTACTACCACAGTTGCAAGAAACATACCTATAGTATACACATATAATCTCTTTTTTATCGCTCTCTCCATCTGTATCCCACTCCCCTTATAGTATCTATATAATTCTTGTCCGAATTATCCATTTTCCCAAGCTTGGTCTTTAACCTGCTCACTGTTACTGTCAAAGTATTATCCTCAACAAATGTTCCCGTCCTGTCCCATAATTTCTGAAAAAATACTTCTCTTCTCACAATAAGGCCGCGGTTACATACAAGTATCTCTAATAATGCAAATTCTGTAGGTGATAACTGTATATCCTTCGCAGCTTTCTTTATTGTAAGATTATCAAAATTAATAACAAGCGAACCTAATGTATATATATTAGAATTGCTTTTATCCATATTGGAAATACTTTTATCAAGCATAGCCTGTCTTCTTAAATTGGCACTTATTCTTGATAAAAGCTCAGATACCCTGAAAGGCTTCGTTATATAATCATCACCGCCTATATCAAGCCCTTTTGTTATGCTGTCCTCATCATCGCACGAAGTTAAGAATATAACCGGTGTCACACAGCCTTCACTGCGAAGCTTTTCGCATACACTAAATCCATCTCCGTCTGGTAAATACACATCTAAAAGGTATAAGTCTGTATTCTCACTATCAATTTTATTAAAACTACTGATATCAGCACTTTCTATAACCTCATACCCTTTATCACGCAGAAGCTGTGATAACTGTCCTCTTATAACTTCATCATCTTCTAATATATTTATTACTGCCATTATTCTTTAACCTTTCCAGTAATGTTTTCTTTGTATCTTATCAAGATTATTTATAAAATGCTGTTTGTATAACAGAAAATCTTCTATATCCATTAACACATGATATAACAACGCACTACTTTCAAATTCTTCTCTTGTCACTGGCAGTTCTTCATTCTTTAAATGTGAAATCAAGCCTTTTAACCTGACAAGCTGTTCCTGTGGATTATTATATTCTGTTATGTTATCAGCCAGATACAATAAATACTCTGCAACTATTTTAGCATTTTTCGGCATAGTTCGCATCTTTTTCATTTCATAATGAAGATTATGTAATATCTGACACTGGTTCTTTCTTAATTCAAAGTATGATATATAATATTCCGGATGTGAATAAAATGTATTATTCTGGTACTCATATGCTTCTTTTATGCAATCCTGTATATCCTCTTCCAATGTTTTTATATTGTCCCATACATTTATCTCCATTTTTTTATTTGATAAATATGCTGAAAGTGTGCATATGAACATCTGCATTTTATTCTCAATTTTCCTCATATTAGCAACAATATGCTTTTTATGCCCATAATTGCCATTAAAAAGATTAAACACTATTGCAAAACCAACTCCAACAAGAACAATCCCCAGTTCGTTCCATACCGCCATATCATTAAAATTCTCATAAGTAACAAGATGTGCCGCTATAACACCATTAACAGATATTGTCGCTCTCCAGTTAAGTATCTCCGCCATAAATACAATTAAAGTAAGCAATATTCCATATGCAATCCACATACTGCTAATATTGGTAAATAAAATCCATCCTGCAAGTACTGTTATTAAAAATGAAGCTATCCTGCTTCCAGAAAGTCTTATTGTTTCCCACTTTGAATTCATAAGTGAAAGCAACGTTATAGTTCCAGCCGATACTGCGTAATTAAGTCCCAATTTCTGTGCCGTATAAAGTGAAAGACTGCTGCCTATTCCTATTTTAAGAGATAATAATATTATTTTCCTATATCTATTCATATAACATACCTCCATTCTTTTTTATTGTTCTTTTTCTATCCATCTTTTTTATGCATTTTTGTATACACTATTAATCTTAATCATTTTATATACATTATATAAAACAAAGGACTGTTACATCTTTTGACTTTGATGCAACAGCCCTCTGCCTTTAATATTAGGTTTAGGTTTAATGTAAGTATAAATATAGATTAATACTTTATCTTTTGTATTGTGTTTTTATAAATTATGGTTTATTGGCAATTACAAACCATAATTTACCGATGATTATACACCATTTATTACTGGTTAGAAGTTGTTTGCACCAGCATTATTATATTTTGAACAAACATATGTTATATAAATAATCACATTGCTATATAACCTATGCTCGTTCTATATATAAACATTGTGTATTGCACATTATACACAACGTATATATCCTTCATAATCAGTTTGATTATTTGTCAGATATCGCTGTTATTCAGCTGAATTATTTAATAAATCCAACCTGCTTAGAGATTTCCTCTATAGCTTTATCCTTTTTCTGGTTGAATATAACTTTGTTCTCCTCGAACATATTGTTGCCCTGTGTATCTATTGATACGATAAGTGGGCCAAATTCCTTAACCCGGCAGTTCCAGAGTGTTTCAGGCATTCCTAAGTCACGCCATTCTGCTCTTACAATTTCTTCTACTTCTGTAGCTGCCACAACTGCATTTCCTGCTGGAAATACACAATGAATAGCACCGAATTCTTTGCAGGCTCTCTCTGTGTTCTCTTTCATACCTCCTTTTCCAATAATAACTCTTACTCCTGTAAGCTTAACAAATTCGTACTCGAACTTCTCCATTCTCATACTTGTTGTTGGTCCTACAGATACCATCTCGAACTTGTCATTCTCTAATGGTCTGATAATTGGACCTGCGTGGAATATAGCATTATTTCTTACATCTACAGGAAGTTCTCTTCCTTCTTCCACCAATCTTCTGTGTGCAACATCACGGCAGGTTGTCATACTGCCATCAAGATATACGATGTCACCAACTTTAATATCCTTTAAATCCTCTGCTGATACAGGAGTAATAAGTACCTTTTTACCATTTCTCATCTCTACCATTATAAAGTCACCTCCGAATGTGTTGTAATTGTATAATTAAGGTCTTTATCAAAGATAATATGGCCTCTTCTATGGCTCCAGCAGCCAACATTAACGGCTACACCTATTGCTGATGGGTGTCGGGCTGTATTTTCAATATTAACACCCATAACAGAATATTTTCCGCCCATACCCTGAGGTCCTAAGCCTATAGAGTTAATTCCATCTTCAAGAAGTCTTTCCATTTTGGCAGCTCTCTCATTGTCATTATGTGAGCCAATTGGTCTCATAAGTGCTTTCTTTGAAAGTAATGCTGCTGTTTCTACAGAAGTTGCAACACCAACACCAACTAAAAGTGGAGGACATGCATTAAGTCCATAGCTTGTCATTACATCTAATACGAATTTAGTAACGCCCTCGTAACCTTCACCTGGCATAAGTACCATAGCCTTGCCTGGAAGTGTACAGCCGCCGCCAGCCATATATGTATAGATTTCGCACTGGTCACTGTTAGGAACAATATCCCAGAATACTGTAGGTGTTCCCTTACCAACATTCTTACCTGTATTATATTCATCAAATGTTTCTACACTATTATGTCTTAATGGTGCTTCAAATGTTGCCTGTACAACTGCTTCTTTAAGAAGCCCCTCAAGTTCATCTATAAGTGGGAATTTAGTTCCACATTTTACCCAGAACTGTAATACACCTGTATCCTGACAGCTTGGGCGGTTAAGCTCTACTGCTAACTTCTGATTCTCAAACATTGTATTGTAGATTGTCTTCGATAATGGACTATCTTCCTTATCTCTTAACTCCTCAAGCTTCGCAATTACATCATCTGGTAATTTCTTAGCTGTATAGGCAATAAACTTTGCCATATAATCTGTAAGCTGTTTTACCTGTGCTTCTTTTGACATATTAATTCCTCCTTCAAATTCCTGTAAAATATTTTGTTAGTTTAATTAGTCTGTTTTATCTTTTATGTTTTATTTATCAATCTTCTCTTGTTTTAAGCCTGATTATTATACTCAGCTTAATTTGCTTAACATCTGGATTAGCCTGCTTAATACCTGGCTTAATCTGTTTAATATCTGGCTTAGTCTGCTAAGCTTAAGGGAAGAATGGATACATAATTGGGAGTAATATCATACTTACTATTGTTGATACTACTATAAGTGGTATTCCTGCCTTGGCATAATCTTTAAATGTATAACCTCCTGCACCTATTACCATTGTGTTAGCTGGCATTCCAATAGGTGTTGCATATGCACAAGAGCCGCCGATTACACAAGCCATAAGCACTGCACTTGGGTCAGCACCTATTCCTGTGGCAATTGATAAACATATAGGAGCCATAAGTGCTGTTGTTGCTGTGTTACTCATAAAGTTAGTTAATACACAGCAGAGCATAAATACTACAAATGTTAAAAGGTATGGCGATGGATTATCTCCTAAAAGTCCTATTACCTTATTGGCTATCATCTCACCTGCACCTGATTTGGAAAGTGCAGATGCTAATGAAAGTGTTCCACCGAATAAGAATATTGTCTTTAAATCAATTGACTTTAATGCCTGCTTTTCTGATATTACACCAGTTACTATCAATGCTAAAGCTCCGATACATCCTGTTATGCAAAGCTTTATTCCAATCTTGTCCTCAAATATCATCCCCAGTAATGTAAGGATAAGTATTATAAGCGATAACCACTGCTTCCATTTTTGAACATCACTGAAATCTGTCTTATTACCATAACCTGAGTCCTCACTTGGCTTTGTATCTGGTAATAATTTGTATCCTACTAATGCGAAGAATATTATTCCAGCTATTAATATTGGAACGCCTACCTTGGCATAATCGAAAAATCCAAACGACTTGCCAATCTCCTGCATAGTTGACTGTGCGATAAGATTACCCGGTGCACCTATAAGTGAGAGATTACCTCCCATAGCAGCTGCAAATACAAGCGGCATTAAAAGTTTAGACCTTGAATAACCTGACTTTGCTGCTATTCCGATTACTACCGGAATAAGAACTGCTGCTGTTCCAGTGTTTGATAACACCCCGCTCATAACACCTACAATTACCATAATTGCAATTATGAGCTGTTTCTCTGACTTAGCAAAATGTGTTACAACTCCACCTATCTTATTAGCCATTCCTGTTTCAAATAATGCTCCACCTACTATAAACATTGCTACAAATAATATTACATTACTGTCTATAAATCCTGAAAAAGCTGTTTTCCAATCAAGAACCCCTGTGATAACCAGCCCCACGCAGACTATCATTGATGTTACTCCAAGTGGAAGTTTCTCCCATATGAACATTATGATTGCAAACAACAAAAATATTAACGTTATTGTTGCGTGACTCATCAAAATTCCTCCATTTACTATATATTTACTTAAGAAATATTATTACCGGCTTTTCTATTTCCTTTGCTTGATTTTATTATATAAAGACATTTTCTTGTTGTAAATTTACAAAAAGAAATACTTTCATAAGTAAAATTTATAACTTTTAACCAATTTTAGACAAAACCACCAAATATATGCTATAATATTTAACAAATTAATTATAATTTTATATATACTTAACAAATGTGTTCTGTATACACTATAAATAAATATTACCTTATATGAGCTATATGAGCTTATTAATACATTTAACAGGAGCAAAATTCTATGAAAATCGTACAGTTACAATATTTCTGTGCTGTTACAAGACTTCACAGCATAACAAAGGCAGCAGCTGAGCTTTATGTGACTCAGCCTGCCATATCAAGTGCAATCAAAGAATTAGAGAAAGAGTTTTCCATTAATCTGTTTAACAGGACCAAGAACCATTTAACCCTTACTAAAGAAGGGGAATTATTCTACCAGAAGGCAGTTGTGCTTTTAGAACAATATAATAATACTTTAGAACAGCTATACGACTTAGGACAGTGCAAAGCAACTGTAAAGATTGGAATACCACCGCTATTAAGCACAATATTCTTTCCGCAGTTAATAACAGATTTTAAAGAGTTATATCCAGATATATCATTTGAATTATTTGAGTATGGTTCTATAAGAGCTGCTAATATGGTTCAGGAGGGTAAACTTGACCTTGCCCTTGTTAATATGCACTTTTATGAGATAGACAAACTTAATTCCTTCACTGTTATGAATGACAAAATAGTATTCTGTGTGTCCAAAAGCCACCCGCTTGCCAAATGCCACGAGGTGACAATTGAGATGATTAAGAACGAACCTCTTATTATGTATAATACTGACTCCGTACAGAATGAAACACTTGATACCGCATTTAAGCGGGCTGGAGTGAATCCGAATGTCATTCTTCATGCAAGTCAGCTATATACAATAAGGAACTTTATATGTAATAATCTTGGTGGTGCATTTCTTTATTCATCACTGCAAAAAAATCTTTCTGGTACTACAGGAATTCCTATAAGTCCTGTTATTAACCAGAATATAGGCATAGTATGGAAGAAAGGCAGTTATACAACCGACAGTGCAGAAAAGTTTATAACTTATATCATTAATAAATATAGTAATTAAATACAATAGATTTATATGACATTAATTATATAGTTATTATTTTATATAATTAATCACTTATTAGTATTATTAAAAATACAAATATAAAATAACAAGGAGTTAATCAATGAAAGACAAATTAAAAGCATTTCTAAAGAAAAAAGACATTGAAGTATCTGTAAAAAGATACGGAATTGATGCACTTGGTGCTATGGCACAGGGTCTGTTCTGCTCTCTTCTTATCGGAACAATACTTAATACGCTCGGTACACAGCTTCATCTTGGCTTCCTTACAGACACTGTTGCTACTGTAAGCGGCGTTAGTTATACTGTCGGAGGACTTGCCTCTGCTATGAGTGGTCCTGCTATGGCTGTTGCAATCGGTTATGCACTCAAATGCCCACCTCTTGTACTGTTCTCGCTTATAACAGTTGGTTTTGCCTCCAATGCACTTGGCGGTGCCGGCGGACCTCTGGCTGTATATTTTGTAGCAATTATTGCCGCCGAGGCTGGCAAGATGATTTCAAAGGAAACCAAAGTAGATATACTTGTAACACCTCTAATAACTATAGGTGTTGGAACAGGCGTTGCCGCACTTATTGCACCTGCCCTTGGAAAAGCGGCAATGAAAATCGGCGAACTTATAATGCTTGCAACTAACTTACAGCCTTTCCTTATGGGTATTGCTGTATCAGTATTAGTCGGTATTGCACTTACACTTCCAATATCATCTGCTGCCATATGTGCCGCATTTGGACTTACTGGTCTTGCAGGCGGTGCTGCCGTGGCTGGATGTTGTGCACAGATGGTTGGCTTTGCTGTAATGTCATTTAAGGAAAACCGCTGGGGCGGACTTGTATCGCAGGGAATAGGAACTTCTATGTTACAGATGGGCAACATAATCAAGAATCCTAGAATATGGATAGCCCCTATTATAACATCAGCAATTACTGGACCTCTTGCAACCTGCATCTTCAAGCTTAATATGAATGGAACTGCCGTATCTTCCGGTATGGGAACTTGTGGTCTTGTCGGACAGATTGGTGTATATTCCGGCTGGGTAAATGATGTGGCAGCAGGGACTAAAGCCTCTATTACCGCTATGGACTGGGCTGGACTTATACTTATATCATTCGTACTTCCAGCAGTTATATGTCCACTTATTAATATGTTCTTAAAGAAATTAGGCTGGGTAAAAGATGGAGATATGAAACTTTCATAAAATAATACAGGAAATGAGGTTTAACTATGCTGACAACTATAAGAAAAGCTACGGTCAATGATAAAACACGCATTATGGAAATCTACGCTTACGCAAGACAATTTATGGCTGAACACGGCAATCCTAACCAGTGGAAGAATAACAATCCTTCTGAGGAAACAATCGACAACGATATTGCCAACCGGCAAATGTATGTAATTGAAGCAGACGGCGGCGTTCACGCAGTATTTTATTTCCATATTGGTGATGATTCTACATATCATATAATTGACAACGGACACTGGTTGTCTGATGAATCTTACGGCACAATCCACAGAATTGCTGGTGACGGAACTATTCACGGCGTACTTGAAATCGCTGTTAATTACTGCAAGGACCAGATACCTCACTTAAGAATAGATACTCACCACGACAATAAAATTATGCAGCACGTTATAGAGAAAAATGGCTTTAAAAAGTGTGGAATTATATATGTTAAAGACGGTTCTGAAAGAATCGCTTATGAATTAATATAATAATACAAGAAAACAATAAAAAATTTTAAAAATAAGAAAAATAAGAAATCCCCCACCTGTAAGCTTTTATACCGGTGGGGGATAACAAATTCTATCCAGTTATAGCTGTACTATATCCGTTTAGATTACATACTCAATATTATTTATTGTAATATCCTTATAATGCTTTCTTATAAATATCTGCTATCTGTTCCTGCGTGAATACAACTGGATTATTCGCAACACTTGCAGCAGATACCTTCATACAGTTCTCTGCCATCCAAGGAATATCCTTTTCTTCTATTCCTAAATCTGAAAGTGTACAATTAAGATTAATACTCTTAAGAAGCTCTCTTATCTTCAAGGCCAGATCCTTAGCTTCCTTACCGCCAAATAACTTTGCAATATCAGCAAATTTGCTTTCATTGCCAGTATAAGATGCTTCAATAATTGCCGGAGTAAGAGCCGCAAGACCTTTTCCGTGTACGATATCACGAAGTCCGCTTGCAGGGTGTTCCATTCCGTGTGCAAGAGTAACTCCTGCTGTATTAATAACCATTCCGCCTATTGTGCTGGCAAGTGTTATCTTCTCCCAGCCATCTTTACCTGCATTATCACTGTATACATTTACCAGATTACCAGCTATAAGCCCTATTGCATAAAGACTAAGTGCATCTGTAAATGGCTGTGCAATCCTTGAAGTATATGCTTCCATACAATGACACAGAGCATCAAAGCCTACAGAAGCAAGCACTGATTTAGGCATTGTCATCATACATTCAGGGTCTACAATTGATACTTTGGCAACAATTGCATTACATCTAAGTGACTTTTTATCACCATTATCAGGATTGGTAAGAACTGCAAATCCGTTGCCTTCTGAACCTGTACCGCATGTTGTTGGTATAAGTATTAATGGAAGTGCCTTATCACCTGACTTCTTTCCAAATATATAATCACTTACATCGCCGTCATTTACTGCAAGAAATGCTATTGCCTTAGCACAGTCCATTATGCTTCCGCCGCCTATTGCAACTACAACATCACAGCCTTTTTCTTTAGCGTAAGCTGCTCCTTCACCGGCTGTTGTTGTAAGTGGATTTTGAGATACCTTATCAAAAAGCTCTGTTTCAAGCCCTGCCTTCTTTAAGCTGTCATTAACCTTATCATAAAGCCCCGACTTCTTGGCACTGCTTTTTCCTGTTACAATAAGAGCTTTTTTGCCATAAGTCTTAGCAAGCTCGCCAGCCTTATTAACCTTTCCTGAACCAAATACAATATTAACTGGAAGGTAATAATTAAATTCTATAGCTTTACTGCTTTCCTGTGTAATTACATTTTCCATTATCATTCTCCATTCTTTCAAGTAATTACTATTAACAGCCACAATTACGATTATATAATTGCGGCTGTTATATTAATATATGCCTATTTGGTGCTAAGGCTTTCTACTGTTTCCTTGATGATTTCATATGCTTTATCGCAGTCTGCCTCTGTAAGAATAAGAGGTGGTACCATACGGATTATATGTGATCCGATAGCTGTTATAAGAAGCTTTCTGTCAAAACAGCCATGCTTTACATCTACACCGCTTATTGTATCATCAAATTCCACACCAACAAGAAGCCCCTGATGTCTTACTTCCTTAACGTGTGGAAGTTTTTCTAACTTTGTACTGAAGTAATCACCCATTTTCTTGGCATTGTCAGCAAGATTTCTGTTAAGAAGCTCATTAACCTCTGCTAAAGCTGCTGCACATGATACTGGATGTCCACCAAATGTTGTTCCGTGTGAACCTGCAGTAAATGCCTTTGATACTTCTTCTGTTGCACATATAGCACCTATTGGCATACCACCACCAAGACCTTTTGCCATAGATACAATATCTGGCTTAATGCCATAATTCATATATGACATTACTGCACCTGTTCTGCACCAGCCTGTCTGAACCTCATCGATAAGAAGAAGCATATCGTGTTCATCACAGAACTTTCTAAGACCTGTCATAAATTCCTTAGTTGCCGGGTGTACACCGCCCTCGCCCTGTACAGGTTCAATCATTATAGCGATTGTATTCTCTGTGCAGGCATCTTCAAATGCCTTAAGATCATTGTATGGTGCATATGAAAATCCATAAGTCATAGGTCCGAAACCTACCTGACAAGCATTGCCTGGCTGACCTGTTGCAGACATAGCACCGAATGTTCTTCCGTGGAAACCGTCCTTAGCTG
Source organism: Lachnospira rogosae (ex Hitch et al. 2025) (assembly GCF_040096455.1). Lineage (NCBI taxonomy): Bacteria > Bacillati > Bacillota > Clostridia > Lachnospirales > Lachnospiraceae > Lachnospira > Lachnospira rogosae (ex Hitch et al. 2025). The sequence goes on from NZ_JBBMER010000005.1 coordinate 20,851, forward strand.
TTACTATATGATAACGGTTTGGTCCGTATTTTTCAACACCATACTTACGAGCCATCTTAATCATTGCCTCATTGGCCTCTGTACCTGAGTTCTGGTAAAATATTTTATCCATACCAATTGTCTTACATACCTTCTCAGCAAGTAATGCCTGTGGAATTGTATAAGGATAATTAAATGTATGCATTATGTCCTCAACCTGATCCTTAACTGCGGCAACAACCTTTTCATTACAGCTTCCTGCATTATTAACTGCAATACCTGCGTAAAAGTCAAGATATGGTGTCTTATTCTCATCATAAAGATACATATCTTTTGCGGTTTCAGCAAGAAAATCGAAACGCTCATAAGTTTCAATCATATACTTGTTAACCTTGTCCTTAATATCCTGTGCTGTCAATCCTGTATCCTTTAACTTCATAATAATCCTCCATTCCTGTGTCATTGGTATGGCACATATACGTTTTTTACAAATCAAAAAGGCAAAGGCTCGAACAACTTTCGTTGTAACGGCGCCTTTGCCTTTAATTAATTCGTATATTTATTTAACACTGATAAAATAACACACAATATATTGTATGTCAACATTATAATCTTACAATTATATTAACTTTTACTTAATTATATTAACTATCAAAAAGTGAATTATTTACAAGAAATACAATCGTATATATGCTGTGCAGTTATCTGTATCTGTGTGATAACAATCATTAACATACATTGCACTTCCTGCTATTATACATACTAATACTGCTATTAATATGCCTGTTATAATCTTTTCTTATTTAGCTTCATACTTTTCAATTGCCTCAATTACTGTCTTAAGTGCTTTTATTCTTGCATACTTCTTATCGTTAGACTCAAGTATGTGCCACGGAGCATATGACGTGTTAGTCTTTTCTAACATCTCATTAACGGCTTCCTCATAGCTGTCCCATTTCTCCCTGTTACGCCAGTCCTCATCAGTGATTTTCCAACGTTTCTCTGGTGTATTCTCTCTTTCCTTAAATCTGGCAAGCTGTGTATCCTTATCTATCTGAACCCAGAACTTTACAATAATTGCTCCCCAGTCGGAAAGTTCTTTCTCAAATTCATTAATCTCAACATAGGCTCTCTGCCAGTCATTCTTACTGCAAAAACCCTCAAGACGTTCAACCATAACCCGTCCATACCAGGTCCTGTCAAATATTGCAACGTGTCCTGTCTTTGGAAGCCGGTTCCAGAATCTCCAAAGGTAATGTCTTGATTTCTCGTGTGGTTCAGGACTTGCTATTGGGTGCACTTCATAACCTCTTGGGTCAAGTGCTTCTGTTATTCTCTTGATATTGCCGCCTTTTCCTGCCGCGTCCCAGCCTTCATATGCAATTATAACTGGTATCTTCTTTCTATATAATTCATTATGAAGCTCCTTTAAACGCTTCTGATAAAGGTCAAGAAGCCTTTCGTATTCCTCATCTGTAAGGCTTTTATCAAGGCTAACCTCATCTAACCTGCTTATTGGCTTTAATGGGAATGCATTCTGAAGAAGCGGAACTGACAGTGCACTGTTGGCAAATGCTGTGTCAATGCCCTGTACTATAGTCTCTAGTATCTGTAACTGTGCCCACTTCTTATCCTTCGCATCTACTATATACCAGGGTGCTGTCGAATGATTGGTATCACACAGAAACTGGTCATACACTTCCATACATTCATCATAATGCTTATTCTGCCATCTGTCGTGCTTACTTACTCTCCATGCTGTATTCTTATCTTCCACTAACTTCTTTAATCGCTTCTTCTGCTCCTTCTTATCAATATTAAAGAAGAACTTAAGCAGGAGATATCCATTATCCGTAAGCTGTCGTTCAAATCTTTTAATACTCTCTATCCTCTTCTTATATTCTTCCTCTGAAAGCTCGCCGCTTAACTTCTGGCTTGTAACCTCTGACATCCAGCCGCTGTCCATAAACACGAACTTTCCTGCCTCTGGAATTTTTACAAAATGTCTGTAAAGGAACGGCTTTCTTTTCTCCTCCTCTGTCGGTTCGTCCATAACTGCAACCTTGAAAAAACGTGGATCTATATTCTTAATTAACTTTCCAAGCACACTTCCTTTTCCTGCCGCACCCCAGCCCTCAAGCAGTACGATTACTGGAAGCTTCTTTTCTTTCATAGCAATCTGCTGTTGTAAAAGGCTGTTCTTTGCATTGGCAAGTCTTTTATCCACTTCCTCTGCTGTTGGCTGTTCTACCTTGTTCCAATCTTTTAACATAATCAAATCCTCCAATCTAACCCACTTTTTATAAGTATTATAACAGAATATAAGACAAATTAACAGTATAAAAGCCACATCAAAGCTATTCCTGTAATCAGGAACATTTCCTCTGACGTGGCTTAATTATTTAATATATTATCTGATATTATTCCTACTATATATCCAGTAATTTAGATGATACTGCTTATCTTGTTAATCAGCTATTACTTATCTGACTTATCAGCATCATCAAAATTTAATCTTTCTTCCTCAACAACTAATGGTCTGTTCATAAGTCGCTGGTTCATACTTAATATATATTCTCCCATAAGACCTATGAATATAAGCTGTAATGAACCTAATATGCTGACAAGGAGAATAAGAGGAACCATCCCAGCTGTAAATCTGTTCCAGTATACAAGCTTAAGAACAAGGTATACAATTCCAACAATTATGCTGACAAGACCAAAGAATCCACCAACAAATGTTGCAAGTCTTAATCCAAGCTTAGTATATGATGTAAAGCTTAACATTGCAGCATCATAAAGGGTAAAGAAATTATTATGTGTCTTTCCTGCTCTTCTCTGTGCCTGTGTATACTCAATCTCAGTTCTCTTAAACCCTAATTCTCCAACAACACCTCTTAAAAATGGGATTGGATCTTTCAAGTCCCTCATAACCTGTACAAATGACTTGTCATATAAACCAAAACCTGTAAAATGCTCTATCTGTTCAACAGAAGACATTTTTTTAATAAGCTTGTAATAACAGGTTCTTAAGAAATACATTATCTTGCTTTCTTTACTGCTTGACTTTACTGCACATACTATCTTATAGCCCTTTTCCCATTCTGCTACAAGTCTTGGAATTACATCAATAGGGTCCTGAAAGTCTGCACATACTGGTATTGTACAATCGCCATCTGTATTAATAATACCATAATATGGAGAATTAAACTGTCCAAAATTCTTAGCATTAAATATTGCCTTAATCTTCTTATTACCCTCACATAACTGTCTTAACTTAACTCTTGTTGTATCAGTTGAGTCGTTATCAATAAATGTTATGTCATAATCATACTGTGGCAGATCCTTTGCAAACATCTCTATCAACGCTTCGCTGAGAGGTATAACATTTTCTTCCTCATTATAACAAGGTACCATAATACTAATCTTCTTCATCTTAATCTCCATTCTTACTTCTTTATTACATCTAAGATATTATAAATTCTGTGTTCTACACCATTCTATTGTCTCTTTTATACCATCTTCAAAAGAATACCTTGGCTCAAATCCAGTGTCTTCTCTTAACGCTGTAATATCTGCACACAAGTACATTACCTGTAAAGGACCATATGGAATATCTCCATATCCTATTGTGACATTTTTATTGGCATTTTGTCCTATAATATCAATATATTCTTTTAACGGTCTTGCTTTACCGCTTCCTATGCAGTATGTTCTACCGTCTGTACCTTTCTCACCAAGTAATCTCATTGCTAATGCTGCATCCTTTGAATAAAGGAAATCCCACATCTGCTCACCCTTAGTACAAGATGGCTTTTCTGAATTAAGAAGCTTATAAATAGTGCTCATAACCATTGTATTCTCACCATCATAAGGACCATATATGCTAAGTATCCTTGTCCATATATGACGCATTCCCTTCTGCTTACAGGCAATTCTTGTCATCTGTCCAGCACATAACTTGGCAATCCCATAACCATTTTCAGGAAATGCAGGAACACTCTCATTCAAAGAGCCTTCATATCTGCCATATTCAGCCTGTGAACCAGCACCTATAAAAGTATCACAGCCAAGTGCAAAAGCAGCTTCAACCGCATCAAGTGCATATTTTACATTAAGATTTTGTCCATACATATTATTTCTGCTGTTGCCAAATGTTCCGTCCCAGCCAAAATGATAGAACACATCAGCTCCCTCTCGAATAAGCTCTGGCAGTTTATTAAGCTCTGACAAATCGCAGTCAACACGCTTTACCATATCACTTGTCTTAATTCTGTCTGCACGTCTTGAACCCGGTCTTACAACAGCAACAACCTCTACTCCGTTAGATACAAGTTCATTAATCAGTGCTAATCCAATAGAACCTGTAGGTCCTGTAATTACCGCTCTTTTCATTAAAATCCCCATTTCTATATACTGGTTTCTATATTTATCCTGATATGGGACAGCAAGACTATCATTACTGATATTTACGCTGTCCCAATGAATGATTATAAATTATCAATTACAGTTATGCAAGATGATTGCTTTCATATTCTTCCCTGTCAAGGAATGGTGCCATATCATCAACTGCCGCTGATACTATCTTTCCGTCTGGAAGTACCTTTGAACTTGACTTTGGTGCAAAATTCTGGTGCCAGTCTACAACTACCTCACAGAATACAGGACCCTTATGGTTAATAACTTCATCTATAGTTTCATTAATGCCATCAAGTCTGTCTATTCTGTAATAAGGAATATCAAAAGCTGGTATTACTCTTGAGAAGTCTGGTGTGCTAAGACCATATCCTCCACCAATTCCTACATATGGCTGTCCCTTAAACAGATTAGTCTGTGTCTGTCTGATAGAATGATATCCATTATTATTAATAAGGAATATCTTGATATCAAGATTATTGTATACAATAGTCTGTAACTCCTGCATATTCATCATAAAGCTTCCATCACCCTCAACACAGATAATTCTCTTATCTGGTTCTGACACGCTTGCTCCTACTGCTGCTGGAAGTCCATAACCCATTGCCGCACAACCCGAATTAGTATATAATCTCTGACCCTTCTTAATATCAGCCGCCTGAAATGTTATAACACACGCCGCACCATTACTGCACACAACACTGTCATCTTCATTTAATTCCTCAAATAACTTTGTTGTGAATACATATGGATTTAAGCCGTCTTTATCTTCATAATATTCTGGAAGTGTCGCTGGATACTTCTTATCTAACTGTCTGCACCAGTCAACCCATTCCTTATGGCTGTCATTCTTCTCATATTCTGCCTCATTAACAGACTTGAAGAAATCTCTTAAATCTGCGTGAACAGGATAATCAACCTTCACTGTTGGCTTATTAAGCTCTGCAGCATCTATATCTACAACTATCTTATAAGCATTTTTGCCAAAATCGCCAAAATTATATCCTATCATACGAATATTCATTCTACAGCCTAATACAATAAGTAAATCTGCGTTCTGAACTATGAAATTACCTGCCCTTGTACCTACTGTACCAGGTCTTCCACAATATAATGGGTGCTCATCCCATATAATATCGTGTGCGTCCCACGCTGTAACAACTGGAATTCCAAGCTTATCTATACATTTAATGAATTCATTCTGCTGGTTAGCGTGTCTTATAGCTGTTCCTGCAAGTATTACAGGTCTTTTAGCTTCTTTAATCTTCGCAAGCACATCCTTAGTATACTGTTCATCATATACCGGGTTATCCTGATTAAATGATGCCCAGTGCTCATCAATATAACCCTGCTTGTCAAAGCCCTCTAAATCGTCTGTTTCAATAAATGTTGAGGCAACATCGCCAGGAATATCGAGCCATACCGGACCCGGACGTCCATTAAGCATAAGAAACCAAGCCTTCTCAACTTCTTTTCTTATACTCATAGGATCTGTAATCATCTTGGCATACTTAGTCATAGTAGATACTGCTGATGTAATATTAACTTCCTGATCACCAAGCTGACGAAGCGGAAGGTTAGTTGACCATACTGTTGTCTCTCTTTTAGCCTGTCCGGTAACAACAAACATTGGAATAGAATCAACATATGCACCGAATACACCTGTAATTGCATTAGTTCCGCCAGGACCACCAGTTACACATACAGGAGCAATCTTTCCTGTCTGTCTTGTATAACCTTCTGCAGCAATTGTACAAGCCTGTTCGTGATGATTATAAGTAATCTTTAAGCCTTCCTGATGTCCAAATGCATCATTAAGGTGCATAGCTGCTCCACCAGTTATCATAAACATATCGGTTACACCCTGCTTAACAAAGAATTCTGATATATATTTTGCAACTTTCATTCTCATAATGTTTATCCATCCTTTTAATAATATTCTATCTTTATATTAAATTAAGCAGGTCTAAAGGCATTGCCGCCGCTCCTACTGCCTTGAACTTGTATACATCTTCTGGTGCCCTGAAATCAAATCCATAGGTTACACCTATGAAATCCATACCAATCTTTTCTGCACCTATAGCATCGTGACTGCTGTCACCAATCATAACTGCATTAGAATAATCAGTAACTCCTAAGTCAACCATACATTTCTCGATAATATCAACCTTTTTTAACTTATTATTATGGTCAGCACCATATAATATATTAGTATACTTATCAAATCCAAAATGCTTTAAAATTGCCTCAGCATAATCCTGTCTTTTATAAGTTGCTACCGCAAGCTTTACATTTCTTTCCATAAGCTTGTCAAACACTTCATATATTCCATCATATGGAACTGCCTTAAGAAGCTCATAATCCTTATATCTGTTTCTAAAGCAGGTTGCAATGTCCTGTAATATATCTCCACTAAGATTATATGCTTTGGCGAATGAGTCCTGAATTGGAGGTCCGATAAATGTCTTTAAAACATCCTCACTTAATGGCTCAAATCCCATCTTATCTATTGTATATTTTACTGATGCAAGAACCCCTTCTGTTGTATCAAGAAGTGTTCCGTCTACATCAAATACCGCTATCTCATATTTTCCCATAGTTATTTCCTTTTTCTTGTGATATTTATATGATAAAACCGCATTTTCCTAAAATCAACTTTAATATATATAATGAATTATCACCAGCTTCATCTGAGCCAGTAGTATTCTTGAATTCTTCTTTATCAAATACATAATCAAAATGGTCACCATTATTAGGCGTAACATCACTTAATGTAATAATCTTTACTGTATCTGGTCTGTCTGATAACTGTGCTGACAGATTAACATAGCTTTTACTGTCACTGATAAATACATACTCATCCAGCTGGTCTGATTTATCATCTATGCCTTTATCAGTCAGACTGTCAAACGATATCGTAATATCTTTAGCAAGACTGTTAACCCATATTACCGTTCCCTTATAAATTCTGTTATCATCTGATACTGTTACTTTGCTGTCATCTACATCAGGCTTAACCATAACATCCTGATTAACCCCAGCACTTTTTATAATGATATTCTGATTATATAAATCTTTCTTTAAATTATTATATGATTCATCTGAAATATCTGTAATTATTTTCTTGTAATTATCATATAACTGCTTTATAAACTGCTCATCATACATAAGCTGCTTATCTTCACTCTTAGCAAGTTCAGATAATATTTCATTAATCTGCCTTATTGATAAGTTTTCCTTATCCATAAGATATGAAACATAGCTTGGATGACAGCTGTTAAATGCCGCCATATAAAAGAACATATTATAGCCCCAAGGCTTAGTTCTGTAAATATCCATAATATTACAGTTCAAGGCTTCCAAAATCTGGCTTATATCATAATTCTTATTATAATAATCATTAAGGTGCATAGCCAGAAGCTCTATCGGACAATTACCTGCACTTTTCCCCATCCCATATACTGTAGCATCTACAAGTACATCTCTTTTCGTATTACATAGAAGCATTTCCTGACAATTAGCAAATGCTCTCTGGAAATTATTGTGCGAATGGTATCCAAGACTTATATTTTCCTTTAACCCCTCATCAAGCATATAAAAATAATGCAAAAGACTATCCTTCTGCAACAGACCATATGTGTCAACCATTGATACTGCATATGGCTCTATATCATTAGCAAGCTTTATTAAATCCTGCAATTCTTCATCATTATAGCTTGTAATTGAAACAAGCTGTACAAATACCTTATAACCAAGTGCTTTTACCTTGGCACAGTATTCAACAGCTTCTTTTCTCTTATCTTTTTTAAATATTACCCTTATTCCATCTAATATGGACTCATTACAAGGCTGAAGGTTAGACAGACTACAAGTACCGTAGTCTATCATACCTACAACCATAGTATCTTTATGGTTACATTTACCATATACTTCTTCAAAGCTTCTGGTATCAGGAAGGATACTTCTATTGATGTCGAACTTTCTTCTTTCATCAATAAATCCAACTTCTACTATATCAATTCTGGCATTTACAAGCCTTTCAAATATACTTATTAAATTATTATGACCGAAATTCCAGTCATTAACATATCCACCATCTCGTAATGTACAATCTAATAGCTGAATTCTACCCAAGTTACTTACCTTCCATCATAATTAGTTAATTACTTTTTGCCAAATGCCCAAAGCTTATTCATAAAGAAGTTGATAGGAATACTTATAACAAGATTAATAATAGGTGCTAACATCTTGCTTATATGAAGAACTGATACCCACAATACTGATAATATATTATTAAGAATCAATCCTGTAAATCCATAAGAAACATATGTCTTAAATAATGCTGCCCATATATTTCTTTTTTCGCCTTCTTCTTTCTTAAATACAAACTTGTTATTCCAGTAAAATGACCAAAGAACACTAAGTAACCAGGAAACAATGTTCGCAATGATATAATCAAACTTTACACCGCTCTTAGATACAAGCAAAAGTGTTACAACATAAAGTAAATAAGAAATAATTGTATTAGACACACCTACTAATCCAAACTGTAAGAATTCCTTGAATGTCTGTCTTTTCTTGTCTGTTAAGTCCTTTTTGATAATCTTAAAAAGCAGCTCAACAAAAAACATATAAATTTTTTCAATAAAACCGTATATTGTCTTACCCATATTAATGTACTTTCCTTATGACCATAAATTACTGATTAACAGCTTCCTTGATTGTCTTAGCCATATAATCAATCATCTCATCTGTCATTCCTGGATATACACCTACCCAGAATGTATCTCTCATAATTCTGTCTGTGTTGTCAAGAGTTCCTACTACTCTGTAGCCTTCTTTTGTTGCTCTCATCTCATCAAAGCAAGGGTGCTTTATAAGGTTACCAGCAAAGAGGTTTCTTGTCTGGACACCGTGGCTTTCGATATATTCTACGATTGCCTTTCTGTCAAGACCTTCTCTTACTGTAATAAGGAAACCAAACCAGCTTGGTCTTGAATTATCACAAGGAACTGGAAGAATTACCTTATCTTCAATATCAGCAAGTGCTGCTCTTAATCTGTCAAAGTTATGTCTTCTTCTCTCAACAAATGAAGGGAACTTCTCAAGCTGTGCACAGCCTACTGCTGTCTGCATATCTGTTGCCTTGAGATTATAACCAAAATGTGAATATACATACTTATGGTCATATCCTAATGGAAGCTCGCCATACTGCTTATCAAATCTGTGTCCACAGAGATTATCCTTACCAGAAGGACATACGCAGTCACGTCCCCAGTCTCTGAATGAACGGATACACTTGTTAAGAAGTGGGTTGTTAGTATATACGGCACCACCTTCACCCATTGTCATATGGTGTGGAGGATAGAAGCTGCTTGTTCCTATATCACCGATTGTACCTGTGAACTTCTCTTCTCCATTAATTGTATATTTTGAACCAAGTGCATCACAGTTATCTTCTACTAACCAGAGATTGTGCTTATCACAGAATTCCTTAACTGCTGATAAATCAAATGGATTACCAAGTGTATGTGCAATCATAACAGCTTTTGTCTTATCTGAATATGCTTCTTCAAGCTTTGTTACATCAATATTGTACTGTGGAATTGTAACGTCTACAAATACAGGAACTGCACCATACTGGATAGCTGGAGTAACTGTAGTTGGGAAACCAGCAGCAACAGTGATAATCTCATCACCTCTGTTAATTCTTCTCTCACCAAGAAGTGGTGATGTAAGTGCCATAAATGCGTTAAGGTTAGCTGATGAACCTGAGTTGACAACTGATACATACTTTACATTAAGGTATTCACCGAGCTTCTTTTCAAACTCATCTGTATAACGTCCTGATGTAAGCCAGAATTCAAGTGCTGAATCAACAAGATTCATCATTTCCTTGCTGTCATACACACGGCTTGCGTATGATATTCTGTCTCCCTCTTTGTACTGTTTCTGGTTATGATACTTCTTGCAGTACTCATCTACCATTGCAAGAATTTCTTCTCTTGCTTCTAATTCATTCTTATTATCAAACATTATTTATCCTCCATAATTAATTATTCTGCAAAGAATTCGTCTATCTGCATATCCATACATTTAACTACATCGCCATTAGCCGCATATACCTTTGACCATTCAACTGACTTTTCAATAGCTGTATCAAAGTTCCAGCGTGGTTTCCAGCCAAATGTTGTCTTTAACTTAGAGCAGTCAAGCTTTAAGAAATTAGCCTCGTGTGGACCTCCGTCATACTTGTTAACCCATTTAAGTCCTTCGCCCCATTTATTACAAAATGTGTCTACAAGAACTCCTGTTGTTATACAATCGCTTTCATCTGGACCTACGTTATAGAAATCAGCATACTTCTTATCTTTGAACTGTTCCATAGCTATCATAAGATAAGCTGCAAGTGGTTCTAATACGTGCTGGTATGGTCTTGTTGAATGTGGGTTACGTACAACTATATCTTCCTTCTTAATAGCTGCTCTTACACAATCTGGCACAATTCTGTCATTGGCAAAATCACCGCCGCCGATTACATTACCAGCTCTTGCTGTTGATACAGATACATCCATATCATTGAAGAATGAATTGATATAACTGTGTGTAACAAGCTCTGAGCAGGATTTACTGTTAGAATATGGATCATATCCGTCAAGTGGTTCATTTTCTCTATAACCCCATGCCCATTCATTATTATGGTATACCTTATCAGTAGTTACATTAAGGAATGATTTAACACAAGGGTTAAGTCTTACACATTCACATATATTAACTGTACCCATAACATTAGTTTCATAAGTGTATACAGGGTCTTTATATGAATCCCTTACAATAGGCTGTGCAGCAAGATGTAATACTATCTCAGGCTGTACTTCCTTAAACACTTCCTTTAAATGTGCTAAATCTCTTATATCACCTATAACAGAATTAATATTGTTCTCAACGTCTGCCATTGAAAAAAGATTAGGATCCGTAGGTGCTTCAAGTGAATATCCTGTAACCTCTGCTCCTGCTTTTACAAGAATTCTGCAAAGCCAAGAACCCTTAAATCCTGTATGTCCTGTAACAAGAACTTTTTTGCCTTTATAAAAACTTAAATCCATCTTTATATCTTATCCCTTCCTGATAATAATTACCATTTTTTCCAAGGAGCTGTTCCTGTGCTAAGATACTTCTCAAGCATATCCATTTCTCTCTTGTTATCCATACACTGCCAGAAGCCATTGTGCATATAAGACATAAGTTGTCCTTCCTTAGCAAGCTTCTCAAGTGGATCTTTCTCAAATACTGTGTTATCACCTTCAATATAATCAAATATTTCAGGATTAAGTACCATATAACCAGCATTGATTGGTGCACCATCCATAACACTCTTCTCTCTGAAAGACTTAACAGCATTATCTCCGCCAATATCAAGAACACCCTTCTGCTGTTCAAGCATAACTGATGTAAGAGTAGCAATCTTTCCGTGTTCCTTATGGAACTCTACAAGCTTTGATATATCAACATCACATACGCCATCACCATAAGTCATAAGGAAAGGTTCATTACCTACATACTTCTGTACTCTCTTAATTCTTCCACCTGTCATAGTATTAAGTCCTGTATCAACTACAGTTACCTTCCAAGGCTCACAATGCTGTTCGTGGATTATCATATCATTAGAACCTTTAGTAAAGTCAAATGTAATATCACTATTATGAAGGAAATAATCAGCGAACCATTCCTTTATTACATACTGCTTATAACCAGCACATATAATAAATTCATTAAATCCATAATATTCATATTCTTTCATAATATGCCAAAGAATTGGCTTACCGCCAATCTCAATCATTGGCTTTGGCTTAAACTGGCTTTCTTCACTTATTCTTGTTCCGAAACCACCAGCTAATAATACAACCTTCATACTGTTCCTCCAGTCTTTTTTAAGTATATTTAATATCCTTTTATATTTTTCATCAATCCACACTTCTCCAATGCTCAAGTGTTTCTTTAAGAGTCTGCTCTAATGAAATAACCGGCTGCCAGCCGACTTCACTCTTAATCTTGTCTATGTCAGGTTCTATAATTGGAACATCTACAGGGCGTAGCTTATTCTCATCAACCTTAACCTCAATGGCTGTATCAGACATTGCTACTATCTCATCAAGTATCTGACTGATTGCAATTGCGTGTCCAGTTCCTACATTATATGTCTCTCCACGTCTGCCATGTTCAACAAGAAGTGCATAGGCCTTTACTACATCTCTTACATCTGTAAAATCTCTCTTGGCACTTAGATTACCAACATATATAACTGGCTCCTGTCTGCCTTTCTCAATATCTGCAACCTGCTTGCAGAAATCAGCTACAACAAACATAGGTGTCTGGTTAGGACCTATATGGTTAAATGCCCTTACCATCATTATATCAAGGCCATAAGCATCAGAATATATCTTTCCCAACATATTCTGGCATGCCTTTGTAGCGGCATATATATTACCTGGACGAACTGTATTATCTTCAACAATCGGACATTCACCCTCTTTGATATGTCCGTATTCTTCACCTGAACCTATAAGAAGTACTCTTGGCTTTTTATCAAGCTGTCTTACAGCATCAAGAAGATTAACACAGCCTTTTATATTAACATCAATTGTAAGCGTTGGATTCTTCCACGAATATGCAACTGATGACTGTGCAGCAAGATGAAATATATAATCAGGCTGTTCAGCCTTAAGCAATTCTACTATCTGTCCAATGTCAAGAATATCAAGATTCTTAACAACTGCATTATCCATAACAAGCTGTTCTTTCTCTGTCTTAGTAACTGTAACCTCGTATCCACAATCATCAGTAAGATGTCTTACAAGATATGGACCGACAAAACCGCCTCCGCCAATTACTAATGCTTTCATATATTACCTCATTTCTGATAATCAAATATTGTCAGGACAGAATCTCTGCCCTGACTCCTCGTAACATTTAACATTTATTAGTTATTAGCTTCTGCTTCTTTCTTTACTAATTCAAGGTCATTCTTAACCATTCTCTCAACTAATTCCTGGAAAGAAATCTCTCTCTTCCAGCCAAGCTTTGCTTCTGCCTTAGCTGGGTTACCAATAAGAAGTTCAACCTCTGCTGGTCTGAAGAAGTCCGGATTAACCTTAAGTACAACCTTACCTGTTGCCTTATCCTTTGCTATCTCATTAACGCCTTCGCCCTCGAACTCAACTTCAATTCCTGCCGCAGCGAATGCTGTCTTGGCAAATTCTCTTACTGTTCTTGTCTCATTAGTAGCGATTACATAATCATCTGGCTCTTCCTGCTGTAAAAGTAACCACATAGCTCTTACATAATCCTTTGAATGACCCCAGTCTCTCTTTGCATCAAGATTACCAAGTTCAACATGATCCTGAAGGCCTAACTTAATACGTGCTACAGCATTAGTAATTTTTCTTGTAACGAACTCTTTTCCTCTTCTTTCTGATTCATGGTTAAAAAGAATTCCTGAGCAGGCATACATGTTGTAGCTTTCTCTATAGTTCTTTGTTATCCAATGTCCATAAAGCTTAGCAACTCCATATGGGCTTCTTGGATAGAAAGGTGTATCCTCTGTCTGAGGGATTGCCTGTACCTTACCAAACATCTCTGATGTTGATGCCTGATAAAATCTGCACTCTGGCTTAACTATTCTGATAGCTTCAAGCATATTAGTTACACCGATAGCATCAATATCTGCTGTTGTACAAGGTGTATCCCATGATGTAGCTACAAAAGACTGTGCAGCAAGATTATATACCTCATCTGCCTGTGATATTCTCATAGCTGATATTAATGATACGATATCCTGCATATCTGCATATATAAAATGTATCTTATCCTTAATATGGTCTACATTACCGTAATCAACGACACTCTTTCTTCTCATAAGGCCATATACGTTATAGCCTTTTTCAAGAAGAAGTTCTGCTAAATAAGAGCCGTCCTGTCCTGTAATACCTGTAATTAATGCATTTTTCATAATTCTACTCCATTCTTTAATTTAGTCTGCATATTTTATAAATATTCATTCTTTCCTGCTTCTCTTAAACTTGCAAGGACTTTCTTTATCTCTCCAGCATTCTCTTTAGTTGAAATAAGTGTCGCATCTTTAGTATCAACAACAATCATATCTCTTAAGCCTACTGTTGCTATAAGCTTGTCTGCTCCTTCAATTACACAGTTCTTTGTATTAACAGTAACAACATTGCCGTTGACAACATTGCCATCTTCATTGTTCTCTTTAATTCTACCGACTGCAAGCCAAGAGCCAACATCATCCCAGCCAAAATTACCAGCTAATGTATATATATCATCAGCCTTTTCCATAATTCCATAATCTACTGACTGTGATTCAAGGTCAGGGAACTCTTTCTCAAGTGTAGCCTGATAATCAGCTGTTCCAACAGAAGCCTTAATCTTCATAAGTCCATCATATGTTGATGGCATAAAGCTCTTAAAACAGTCAAGTATTGTTGAAACCTTCCATACGAACATACCTGAATTCCAAAGATAAGAACCATCTTCAAGATATGACTTGGCTGTTTCAAGGTCTGGCTTTTCAACAAACTTTTCAACTGAATAGCTCACACCTTCCTTGTTATCCTTATTATATTTGATATAACCATAGCCCGTCTCTGGATAATTAGGTGTAATACCTACTGTTACAAGATTAGCTCCGCTCTCAGCAACCTCACAGGCATTAACAAATGTATCTTTAAATATATCATTATGCTTAATAAGATGATCTGATGGAAGAACTATCATAACTGCATCATCATATTTAGATGCAACGTGTACCGCTCCAAGACCTATACAAGGTGCTGTATTTCTTCCTATTGGTTCACAGAGAATATTCTCTTCTGGAATACCTGGAAGCTGTTCTTTAACAAGCTCTCTATAATTAGCATTTGTTGCAATATATACATCTTTAATGTCAACTAATGGACTTATTCTTTCCACCGTAAGCTGAATCATCGTCTTACCGTCATCTGTTAATGACAAGAACTGCTTTGGAAGGTTCACTCTACTCCTTGGCCAAAATCTCTCGCCTTTTCCACCTGCCATTATCAATGCTGTTTTTTTCATGATATACCTCATTTCTTAAATAACTGAATATTTAACGTTTCAATATAGGCACACTACGCCTTTCTATAAGCTTTAAAATTATATCCCAACAGACCCTATTTGTCAATTTTTCCTGGCTTTATATTCACTGAATTATGGTCTTTGCATAACATTATCTTAACTTGTAGAAACTTAATGTGCCATCATTACTTACAATTGGTGAAATGCCAAGCTTTTCTGTAAGCTGGCTCTCTATCCTTCCAATAAACTCTTTATCATTCTCCCATTGGGCAGTTCTTTCTTGTGTCATAAGCCCCTTATCTGGATTTTGCTCTTTAACGCCTGCACACACTGCCAAGTCTATCTTTAATCAGTTCACTATTCCCTTAATTAATTATATTTATAATAATTTTATCAAACTGGACTTTATTATTCAACAATATGTATCTGTTTTATTAGACATTTTCTATATGATATTATATAATAAATCATTAGCTTTCCAGCAACGCCAACTGGCATTAAAGCTTTTATATTCTATAAATAATAGGAGATAATGTATGTCATATAACTTAATTAACCAGTTCAAAAAGGATAATAAAATAACACCTAAGGGTATCCTTTTTATTTTTATGCTGTTCGTTATTGTTGTACAGTCTGCAATAATTATTTACAGTAACTTATTTGAACTTGAACATCACCTTGGATTTGATGCTTCATCAGCTTATCTGCAGGCTGTTGAAATATGGAGATGTAAATCTTTAGTTCCATCAACCTTTGCACTGACAACTACTCTTGGTCTTGATTCACCGACTCCGCTTGCCGCACTTTTCTACGGCATTACAGGAAATATCTTTCTCGGATTTGGAATCGCCAATATTATACTTGATGTTGTAATAGCTGTTATATTCTATAACCTATTAAAGGAATTCAAATTATCCGCTTTTGAGATTGCTCTTGGATTTATCTTCCTTTTATGTCCATTTATGACACCAGACCATTTCATAGATAACAACCTTTCTTATTTTGCAATGGTTCTTGGCGAGCAGGGCTCTTACAGCGTAAAGATAATAACTATGCTTCTTTTATTATGGGTTGTCGTACAGTTAGAACACCGTAATAATAAAGCTTTACAGGCTGGCTCAGAAAATGTATCGCACAACAATATCAAATTATATATATCAATTGTATTTGCAACACTTTTCTCTATGCTTACAGCAATTTCAAGTGGAATATATGTTGCTATTACAATATTAGTTCCTTGTGTGTTCTACTATGTCTTTAAGATTATCTATAAGAATTCTTTAAAGGTGCTTAAAGACTATGGCTTTATATTTACTATGGCACAGCTTGTATTAACATTTGCCTGCAAAGCCATATCAGGTCATATATTTGTTTTCCAGTCTAAAGAAAGCTCTATGGTATTAACAGGTATATATGAATTCTGGCACAACATAGGAAGTCTTATAATGGGATATCTGCAATTACTGTGTGGAATTTCTATTGAAACAACAACAAGCCTTTTCTCATTCAGGGGAATAATCCAGATATTATCCATAGGCTTTATATTATTCATATTAATTCTTATGGTAATATCTGTTAAACGCATTATTAAAGAAATAAAACAGAAGGATATCGACTTTACAGAGATAATTCCATATACAATAATATTAGTTAATATCGCAATATTCATATTCTCTTATACTTTATATGATGGATATTTTTTTGAATACCGCTACCTTATTATTGTATACCTTATGCAGATTGTAATATGCTTAAAGGCTATTAATAAGCTCAGTGATGAGCATATATTTAAAGCACTCATTACATTTGCAATATCATTCGTGCTCTTATGTGAAAGCGTTGGATTATTCAGGCTCTATCACGAAAAGACTATAGACTCCGATACTCTTGTTCCTCTTCTTGAAGAAGTCGATACTCTTGATGTTCCTATAGCATATGTATGGGGTACAACTTCTGCGCAAATGCAGATAGATGCAAGAAATTTCAGAATAATGGATCTTAATCTTGTATACAGAACACTTACTGATGATACTTATCAGAGAAGCAACCGCTGGGGCGATTATCTTTATTATGATGAAAACAGCCAGTGGACAGGAAGAACCGTGCTTATCACAACACTTGATGATTTGACAACACTTCCTGAATTTATAGTTAACAAATATACTTTTGTTAATAATTACGGTGATTATCTTATATATGTATCAGAAATCAATCCTTTTGATTTAACTGCATTCGATAATAACTGTACCAAAAATATTAATTTTATGTATTCAGAAGGCGTTGATATTGGATGGGCTGAACTTGACAGTAATGGCTATCTTGTCGCTGATGATACTGTTTCTGGCAACATTATGAATATGACACTTCCTGGTGTTGAAAAAGGAACATATTCCGTTACAATAAACTACTCATCTGATGACAATAATTTAGATACTTATTTTGAAATATGTAACCTTGCTGATGACAGTGTTATTGCCAAGGCTTCTGCCTCAACAGATAATGAAACTATAATTAATAATATCGAAGTTAATGATACTTCTGATTTAATAATTAAATGCTTCAAAAAAGACGGCTACAGCCTGATATTAAAGAATGTGCATATTAACAGGAAATAGCTGGAATAAATCTTATATCAATAAAATCCCCTTATATATTGGAAATACAGCCAGTAAGATTTCTATCTTCTGGTCATACAACCAATATATAAGGGGTATTTTATAATTATTATAATGTTATAAACACAACTAAATATTTTAACCGGACATAACCAATTAATAATTTAACCTCTATTATTAATTAACTGGAACCCAGTATTCAAGCACTGCTGAGCCTACTGTAAATTCATCTGATAATTCAAAGCGTTCATAGAATTTATCAAGATTAACACCTTTATCAGTTAAAGTATAATGTGCATTATAATCCATAATTATCGGCTCATCAATGTTATCAAGTTCATTCTGTAAATATTCCAATGACTGAGGATATACATCTAAATCTGCAAAGTCTATAAAATAATATCCACTATCCCAGCCAAGTTCGTAATATACCATAGGAATTGAAAATCCTATCGCCTTAGTGTCTTTAGCACATACATCCGCTATATGCTGTATCTCACTGTTATATACTTCTGTATTTCTCATATCTGACAGTTCATTACCGCCCTCAACATATGAATAGTTGTATACTCCTGCCGCACACATAGCAAGAAGTATCCCTGCTGACAATGCCGCAAAGCCTTTTAAGAGTATCGAAAGATATCCTGCCTTGCTCTTCTGGTAATTCTTTATACAGTAATCTGCAAATACAGCAATCATAATCACTGTTGTAAAATGAACAATTGTAAGATTACCATACGCTGTACGGTTAATATAATATGTCATCTGCCCAAGTGCCATAACTGCAACAACTGCCATAAAGGCATCATATCTGCTGTCGTCAATATTCTTATCACCTGTATTAAGATTAGAATTAAAGAAGACATTCCCTATAAAAAACAATCCAAAAAATGCTGTTATAAGCCATGCAACAATACCTTTCTGGTATTCATATCTAAGATAATCAAAATAGTCTGAATTCATAAGTGGGAATATGAACTGCTTAATGCTTATAAAGCTTCCACCCATAAGAACATTGATAATTCCTGTAATAACCCACGCTCCTGCTATTGTTCCTATAAGTGCCAATACAACAATCAATGTGTTTGTATACAGACCTGCCTGTTTGAAATTATATTTTTTGACATTATCAATAATATAGTATGCTGCTACTGCTATAGTGTATACAATGCCTGTTTCAAAGTTCCATATTACTGATATCATAAGCAGACATACATTAATAATTATATATACAGGCTTATAACAGTATTTTCTCTTAACACCAAAGAATAAATAAGCGAGTATTATGCCTGCAAATAATGTTCTATGTGGTACAAGCTGGAAGTAAACTCCTGTATGCAGTGAACAATTAACAACAATAAGTGCAGTAACCGCCATTATTCTGACTGCATTGTTACTTACAAGTTCAATTATTACATAGGCAGCTGCCATATATGAAAATGCTGACAAGGCTGCCATAAGTATCATAAATGTATTAATACCACCACCAATAAGCTTTAATATTGGGGCTAATATAAGTGCATAATATCCATACACACCTGAATTAAGACCGCTTCTTGCAACACCATTAACCGCTGAATACACTGTATTAAAATACGCATCAAAATGATATACATTATAATCTGTTGAATACACATTAGGCAGATAAAATGAATAAGCATATATAAGCCCTGCTACTACCGCAAATAAATACAGATACACCTTATTCTTAACCGGTTGTACCACTGCATTTTCTTTCTTAATAACAGCAAGCATTATTATAAATATAGCTGTCAATGCAATCACAGTAATCTTTTCATTAGCGTGATACAGGTAATCATCTGCTGCCGGTCCGTCAAACAGATTAACCTCATTAAGATAACAGCCTATAAGTATGCCGAATACAACTAATATAATAAGAGCTGATATAACACTGTACACTTTATTATTACTGCCTGATAACTTTAATCTGTTCTTTACTGCCGGAATGTTCATAATAATACATACCAGCAGGCAGAACACAAGAAGAAATACAGCATATGGAATTATATTTGATGTAATCTTTCCACTGTATACAGGATTGCCCTCTATCTTATATACATACAGCTCAATGCCAGCTAATACAACAAGATATGCTATGCCTATGCTGAATATTTTTCTTATTAAATTATTCTCACTATTCATTATTATTAACTCTCTATTATTAACTCTTTATTACTGATTATTATTACAACCAGCTATTTTATATTCATAATTTCATTGTCTGATTTATTCTTCATCCAATAATGGTATAAACATAATCTCTTTAAGTTCTTCTCTTGATAAAAATGGAGCTAAATCCTCAAGTGGAGGACTTACAAGTGTTCCGTCCTCTAATCTCTTAGTACTGCTCTTTGGCTCCCATACCTGCTTGGTATCTGTAAATATTTCACAGAATACAGGACCATCTGCCTCTAATACCTTATCAACTGTTTCCATCATCTCTTTGTTAGATGAAGCACTGTAATAATCATAACCAAATGCTTCAGCAATCTTCTTGAATTCAGGGAAAGATAAATCTCCTGACTCTGGACCAATTCCTATTTTGCAATGCTCTTTAAACAGATTATTCTGTGTAAGTCTTATTGAATGATAACCATTGTTATTAATGAGGAATACTTTAATTGGAAGCTTGTTAGTAATTATTGTCTGGAGTTCCTGCAAATTCATCATAATACTGCCGTCACCCTCAAGGCATATAGTAGTTCTTCTGCCGCCACCGATACAAGTACCAATAGCTGCTGGAAGTCCGTATCCCATACTGGCAACAGCACTGTTGTTAGCCATTCTGCTGCCTTTTTTAATGACATAAGTCTGATTACCTACAACACAGCACGCCCCATTAGATACTGCTGTAAGGCTGTTCTCTGGAAGCTGGCTGCTTAAGTATTTAATAAATGCGTATACATTAGCTGTACTTCCATTTTCCTCCCATTGCTTTGGCTGTACAACAGGATATTCCTTTTTCCACTTCAATGTTGTACTGCACCACTCATCTCCTCTGAATACAGGTGCTATATCTGAAGCGTATTTATCAAGCTTTGTAAGGAAATCCTTTGCATCTGCCCATACTGGCATTTCAACGTGGATAGTTGGCTTCTTTAACTCAGCTTTATCTATGTCTACCATTATTACTTCTGCGGCTCTCGCCCAGGTCTTCCAGTTATATCCTGTCTGGCGGATTGATATTCTTGTTCCTACTGCTAATATAAGGTCAGAATTCTGTATAGCCCAGTTACCTGGTCTGTCACCCATATTACCAGCTCTTCCACAATAAAGAGGATTATCATCTTCAATAAGGTCAACTGCATTCCAATATGTCACGATAGGAATATTAAGCTTCTTGGCAACTGAACGGAACACATCATATGCACCCGAAAGTCTTATTCCATAACCTGCGTGAAATACTGGTCTTTTCGCATTCTTAATCTTTTCAAGAACAGCCTTGACAACGCTATCCTCAACAGGCGGTGGAAGCAGCTTATCATCTTCCTCTGGATCATAACCCCTTAATTCATCTGTTTCAATATATCCACCCTGATAATTAACCGGAATATCTATCCATACAGGACCTGGTCTTCCTGTTGTAGCAAGGTGCCATGCCTTCTCAAGAGCATATCTTATATCCTTAGGGTCTTCAATCATAGTTGCATATTTAGTCATATTAGATACTGACTTTACTATATCATATTCCTGATCACCCATAGCTCTTAACGGAGTTTCAGTATACGATAAGGCATACCTTGCTGTTGTATCATATCTTACCTGTCCGCTTATTATAAACATCGGTATTGAATCAAGCCAGCCGCCAACTACACCTGTAAGTGCATTAGTTCCACCCGGTCCAGTTGTAACACATACTGCTGCAATTCTGTTATCAATTCTTGCATAGCTTTCAGCCGCCATAGCACAAGCCTGTTCGTGATGATTATAAGTTACCTTAAGCCCTTCATTGTGTCCAAGTGCATCATTAAGGTGCATAGCTCCTCCACCTACTACAGAAAACACATCTGTAACACCGTGGCTTACAAGAAAATCTGCAACATAATCAGCTAAACGTATTCTCATATTCTAATCTCCATTCTATTAATCATTTTATAATTATTCTTATACTTTACAAATATTCGTATACTGTCAATATATAATTCTACCGGATTCTCTGTGTCGCCCAAAATCGTATCGCTTATATCTTCTATTTCGCAGACGTGAACCACATACACATATGAGCAATATAAATCATAGCTTCATTATTATCATCACTAAACCATTTTTAATTCTATCCAGAGCTATGTCATCTAAAACTTATAAAAGCTAAGACAGCCATTATCACTTATAACCGGCTTTGTTCCTGTTGCTTCTGTCAAATCACTTTCTAACTGTTCTATCTGTTCTGCAAGGTACGCTCTTCTGTCAATATATATTCCGGCAAAACCCGCTTCCTTTAAAGCCTTAACCATATCATCGGCTTTCAGGCTTCCGATTTCTTCATTCCAGCTATCGCCTTCTCTTCCCTTAACAGAACCATAGCTCCATTTAAGTGTGTCTGAATGAAGATAACCAACGAAAAGATGATAATCCCACATATCATTCTGTGACTCACCCTCCGGATATTTATGATATGGAAGCTGATAAATCATAGAGCCATCATCAACTGAACTTTCAATGTATGACACAAGCTTATCATCACTTGCATATTCATCCTGTATTGCCTTATAGGTTTCTGTTGGTGTCTTGCCACCGCAGCCTTCCCATATACTAAACACACATACAAGTCCTGTCACTGCTGTTACAATAATTGAAGCTGTGCGTTTATCAGCTTTAAGCTTATCAACAATAGCTCCCATAAGCATAGCCACCGCCAATATACATACATATTCAATAAATATTGAAATTCTGTTATAGCCTCTTATCTTATCTGTGATCAGAAATGCTATCATAGTTCCAAGTCCGCTTGTTGTACCAAGAAGCACAAGCATAATATTAATCTCAGAAAGTGCTCCTAATCTCTTCTTTAATGCACTGTCCCTGTTCATAAACAAAGTGAACATAAGTATAAAGAAACCAATGATTGCAATAATTCCAAGGTATTCTGTAACATTTTCATTAAGATATGTAGTATTGCTGTCATACATATCTATAGCTTTCTGTATTATACCTATGCCATGTGCATTTCTAGGCATAAATAGCATAATAAGCTTTAAACCATACATTTCTGTTTCAATAAATCCAGCTCTTGATACAGCATCCTGATTAGCACCGTGCTGTAAATTGTATATCTTGGCTGGCACCATACAAAGAATAAAGAATACTGCAATAACTACACATATTGAAAGTGCTCTGACAAACCCTTCCGGCTTCTTATTCTTTAACCACTTGCATACACCTGTTACAAGAAGTATAAAGCAGGTGAAATATGGATAATAACCTATTCCATTATTAGCAATAAGCAGTGCAATTACAATTACAACATAATTGATTGGTCTTTTAAAGAACTGCTTATCAAACTTAAACACTTCTTCTCTTTCAAGAATATAAAAGCATAAAAGAAATGATAAAGGCACAAAATAAGCCTCTGCAAGCACCATATGTCCCACACCTCTTGCAAGCATAAATGGTGACATTCCATATACTGCTGATGTCAATGCTGAAATCCAGCAGTTAATTCCAATCTGTCTCATTACGATATATGACACAATTCCTGCAAATATAAATATGCTTAAATATGTAAGATTAAATCCTACAACAGCATTACCGCCAGCAAGGAATACAAATATTTTCATTATAACCATTCCGGCATTATGCAGATAGTTAGCTGAGAAATCATACATCTGTGTTCCATTTGGTGCACCCAGCCTGTCCGTTGTCATAATCCAGCCCTGTTCTGAGAACATCTTGGCATCTACAAGCATACTAAGGTCATCTCCGCCTGAATATGCTATTGGATATGTTATATCAAAATTAAATAGATTAAACTTATAAATCATTGCCACTGTTATAATAAACAGCATAAGTATAACACTTGCATATTCCTGCCAGTTATTCTTCATATGATTACTTATTTTCTGCTTCATTCTTCTCTCCCACAAGCTTAATTATGTCATCAAACTTCTTCATAATATCTTCCCACTGGAAGTAATCTTCAACATACTTTCGTGCATTCTTACACATAATCTCATATACATCTGTATGTTCAAGCAGATAATTAACACAGCCTTCGAATTCAAAGAAATTCTTGTAATAAAGACCACCATTACTCTTAACGCAGTGGCCCTTTAACACATCACATATACCATTAACTATAACTGGCTTTGATAATGTCATAGCTTCTAATACTGAAATTGAAAGACTCTCGAACTTAGATGGAAGTATAAGTGCCTTAGCACCGCTTATTCCGTCAAATTTATCCTCATCAGTAACGAAACCAAGACTTATAATATCAGGGTGCTTAGGTATCTCACATACCGCCTTGCCCATAAGCACAAGCTTAAGATTATTCTTATTACGCTTTTTATATTCCATAAAATAATTAAAAAGTCTTGGACAATCTTTACCTTCATCAATACGTCCTACATATATAACGTAATTATCAAGGTTATATTTCTTCTTAAATCTATCAGCATCAACAGTTGTTGGGACATCTACACCAACACCGCATACTTCGTATGGAACATCTTCATTATGGAATATTGAGTGTACAAGATCCTTTTCCTCGTCTGTAAGGAATACAAACGCATCCGCAGCCCCGAACACCTTTTTATACATATCAAAATGTATAAATGGTTCCTGATGTGCTGTAGGAATAAATATTGCCTTATTCTTAATTCTTACAATACTCTTAACCGCTGTATAGTAAAGATAAGTTACAACAATAATTGCCTCATATTCGTCCTGATGTTCATCAACATATTCTACAAGCTCTGGACAATATGGTCCCATATGCTCTATCCATCTGTCCGATAATTCTTCGCCCGCATTGGGATTAGAAAGCATTTCAGAATCAAGTGCTGAGAATACCTTAGGAATTCTTTCGTGTACTGTCTTAAATCTTCTTACAGTTACACCATTAATATCCTCAACACCTTCCTTGTAATAATTCTGCCATTTAACATATTCAACAGCACAGGAAGTAAGAACTTCTACTTCATACTTAGCCTTAAGTCTTTCAGCAATCTGTCTTGAATAAAGTTCAGAACCGCCATTAACCTCTAATCCGTATCTTTGATTTATAATAGCTATCTTTTTCATATTTATCTCCGTTTCTAACTTTCAAAAAAATCAAGAAATCTCTTAACAATTACATCCCATTTGAAATTATCTAATACAAACTGACGTCCTGTCTTACCCATAGTCTCAGCAATTACAGGATTGTCCATATAATAATTAACACATCCTTCAAATTCAAAATAATCATTAAAATATAATCCTGAATTAGACTCTTTAGCGAAATTAGCTGTTACATTGCAAGCCGCATTAACAAGAACTGGTCTTTCACACAGCCAGCTTTCCATTATTACAATAGAGAAGCTTTCATTCTTTGACGGCTGGCACAGACATACCGAACCTGCACAGGCATCATATTTATCCTGTATATCAAGAAATCCCAGATCAACTACCTTATCTTTAATATCCTCTGGAATATTAATATCTCCTCCGCCTATTAAGACAAGCTTTAAGTTCTTATCAGGATTTCTTCTTGTAAATTCGCCAAAATATTTTATAAGTGTATATATATTCTTGGCTTCATCTTTACGTCCTGCATATATTATATATGGTTCATTAATATTGTATTTCTTTCTGAACCTGTCAGCATTATATTCAAAATCTGTTTCTACGCCTTCTCCTAAAAGCACCTGATTAACATTTCTTAAATCAAGCACTTTATTGGCAAGTTCCATCTCCGGTCTTGCGTGGAATATAATTCCTCTTAAATCCCTGAATGTCTCTCTATAATGTCTGAAATAAGCGTATGCCTCATCGTGCAGGCACGGAATAAGAATTGACTTAAATGGACACGCCAGTATCCCATAATAAGTTGTACCAAACATATATGGAATAAACACATATCTATGATATTCCTCACTATGCTCCCTGAGATAATCATACATATCAGGACTATTGACCATTTCCCTTATGAATATATCTTCTTCATCATAGGATATTGTCTTTCCCTGCATAACCTTGGCATTAATTCTATGAAATTCTTTCATATTGCCTTTTCTTACTTTGAATCTTCTTATTGGAATTCCATCAACTATCTCTACACCTTCCTTGAAATAATTCTCAGTCCAGTCAGCAGTAAACTCTTTTACACAGGTTGTTATTATTTCCAAATCAACATTATTGGCTTTCAAGTGGGTCACAATTCCTCTTAATTCCTGTTCTGCTCCCCCTCGTATATCCTTATGATACCATGGAACTACAAATCCAATTTTCTTCATAATGCTCAATCCTTCTTATCAATAAACTTTGACAAATACTCCTTGAACATTGCAGATATATTATCATAGCTATAATATTCAAGTCTTTCATTTTGTTCTTCTATAACATAATCCCTTAACTTCTTATCTTTAACCATCTTGTCAATGCAGGCAGCTACATACTGTGGATTATTATCATCTAATATCATACCCTTATGGTTCATAGTTTCAGGCACAGCAGCCCTGCCATAAGCAATTATTGGAACTTTGAACTTCATTGCCTCAACAATCGGAACGCAGAAGCCTTCATGCTCACTCATACATAGAAATACATCTGCTGTCTTATAATAAGCAAGTATCTGGTCAAACTTTATATGTCCTGTAAATATAACTGTTCCACCCATACCAAGCTTCTTAGTATATTCTGTAAGCCTTATATAATATGGATCATCATATCTGAACGAACCAGCCAGTATAAGACGTGACTTTTTATTATACAATCTGTTATAATAATAAAATGCTGATATAAGATTCTCCTGCTTCTTATTAGGTGCAATACGTCCTGTAAATAATATATTCACATAGTCATCAGAATATTTCTTTACAACTGATTTGTCTGGTGCTTTATCATAATCAGACATTGGTATAATAATTGGAAGTACATCAATAGGGCATTTATAACCCATATTAAGCAGATCCTTTTTATTGAATTCTGAAACAGCAAGACAATAATCGACCTTATCAGCTAATGACTTAGCACCTTTAAGACCATACTCACATATATCACTGAATCTTTCATCATTATTCTTGAAGTATTCTGGTGGTGTTATGTTATGATACACTACAATTTTACGGCAAGGATACTTAGCCACATCAAAATTCAGGCGGCTTCCTGTTGACATATGGAATATTATAATATCATCATTCGATACATCTTTTAATTCTGAAATTGCAAGTGCCGTCTTTTTATCAAGTGGTGGTACTATGCTTTCGGCATATATTCTTGTCTGATATCCCATCTGCTTGATTGCCTTTTCCATAGCTACTGTATCATTACTAACAGCATCGCCATAAGCAATAGTAGATAATAACTGAAAAATACGCATATTACTTTCCGCCCTTTAATTCTTCTATCTCTTTCTTAAGTTCAGCTATCTCTTTATCTTTTTCTTCTATATAACAGTTCATCTGGTTCATCAAACGGACAATTGAAGCATTAAATCCATCCTGAGCCATAACGATAGGTTCTACAAAGAAATATACAAGCTTTCTTATTGCCTTTTTAAAGAATACTGTTACTTTTCCACCCTGTAATGGTCTGTATGGATTAACTTCCCATTCGTGGTTGGCAACATATATATCCTCATTGAATTTTACTTTATCAAACTTATTAACATTCATTGAACCAACATCAACAATAACATCATCAAAGCTTAATAAGTCATTAGTATAACCTTTAACTTCAATCTCTTTCTTAATCTCTTTCATAATTGATTCTACATTAATCTGTTCTGACATATACTCCTCATTTCTGTGTATCTGATACACCACTTACATTTACAAGCTAGAAATTAGCATATATAAAGCCCTGTGTTGCGCCTATATATCCAAATATTAATATAACAGCTATCAACGCATAATAAGCAGCCCACCTTACCGCTAATGGCTTGGCCGCTATGCTCTCTCTTATAGCTATACCTTTTTCTTTAAGTACACTTATAATAAATACTATAATACAGCCAGCGATTATAATTATATAATCTCTTGCTTCTATTCCAAGGTCTAATAGTGAGCTGTTAAACTGTGAAAGGCTAAATCCCTGAATTGACCATCTTATCATACATAAAGCCTGACTTACACTGTCAGCCATATCAAAGTACCAGCCTATATTAACAAGTATAAATGTTCTTATAATCTGCCATAAAGTCCAGCCCCTGCTTGTTGCATTAATATGAAACTTATTAAGAAGCTTCTTGTATACAGGCTCTAAAAGATTGCTTATTGCAATAATAAAGCCATTGTAAAGTCCATATGCAATATATTTCCAGGCTGCTCCGTGCCATATACCTACGATAAAGAATATTACTATATTAGCAAAGCATATAGGAAGTGTTCTTCCAAATGTATTGCCAAAGTGCTTCTTTCCCCACTTTCCGAACTTATTCATCTTCTTAGAAAGTGACATCGGATAGAATATGTAATCCTTCATCCATGTACCAAGTGTAATATGCCATCTTCTCCAGAATTCACCTATTGACTTAGAGAAATATGGCTGCCTGAAATTCTCATCCATTGTAATTCCAAACATCTGTGCAGCACCGATAACTATATCTATTCCACCAGAGAAATCCATATATAAATCTACAGAGTACATAAGCACTGCCATAATATAATGAAATCCGCTGTATGCCTCATAATTATTAAATACATTAAGAACAAGCACTGCCGCCCTGTCTGCAATAACAACCTTCTTAAAAAGTCCCCAGCCGATTCTTTGAAGTCCATATTCTACATTCTTTAAATTGAAGCTGTGTCCACTGTAAAGCTGCTTTCCTAATCTGTCATATCTTCCAATTGGACCCTGTAAAAGCTGTGGGAAGAATGATACGAATAATCCCATCTTAAATATGTTCTTCTCACACTCATACTTTCCCTGATATACATCAATTGCATATGATACAGACTGGAATGTAAAGAACGATATTCCAAGTGGCAGTCCCATTCCAAGAAGACCTATTGGTTCTTTACCCATAAGTCCAAGTACGGAATTAATATTCTCTATTGCAAAATTACTATATTTTACAACTGCTAACATTCCAAAGTCCAAAAGAAGTATAAGGAACAACACCCATCTTTTCTTTCTTCTAAGGCTTTCTTTATAAGCCTTCTTATCTTCTCTTGAAAGTGTTTCTTTATTATCTTTTAAATATCTGTCACCTGTATTCTGTATATTTTGAAGCCAAATGCCTCCGAAATATATAGTTACAGTTGCAAATACCATAAATAAAGAAGCTTTAATACTAAATGTAAAATAATATATATAACTTAATATAAGAAGCCATATCCACTGTACATTCTTGGGAAGAACATAATAAACAACTATTCCAGCTAATAAAAATACAAAAAAGGCTACTGTTGTGAATGACATTTATTGTTCCTCCATCTCTTTATACATCTCATCAAAGGTATTATAAAAATACTTTGTTTCATCTAATGTTCCGTTAAAATGTCCTTTTAACACTTCTGCTAATACTTCTGAATATTCTTCTGCAAGTTCTCCACCCATATGACCTTCTTTATCTCCATAATCAAGATCACTTCTGTCAAGAACTGATAATCTGGCTTTGTTAAAATTATAATAAGGTACATTCTGTTCTTCAAAGAACTGTGAAAGTACATCATTAACAGTTCCCATTCCAAGCTTCTGCATAACGCTTGGTGTTATTGGTGATGTAACACATATAAGCTCAATACCATTATCATCACAGAACTTCTTTATCTGCTTGAACTTGGTTACAGCCACCTCTGAAAGACCATCATTCTCTCTGCCTACCCAGCCATCAACATAAGCATCACCACCAGGCTTAAGTCCGCTTACCTCACGATAGAAAAATCCCTTTCCAATATATGGGCCATTGGCATCTGGTACCTCTATTGAGTAGATATCCGCATCCTTATATTCCTGCGAACGCTTCTGTGAAATATTAGTCTTTACTGATGATGGAGTACAAAGATATACATTTCTCTTCGTAAATGCATTCCTAACATCAAGATTAAGCATATTCTCTGCCATATACTTCCACTTTACTGGTGATGACCAGCTAAGCTGGTTGTATATGAATGGTTCCTGAAAATATCCTTCTGCCTGAGGTTCCATCCAATACTGGTAATCCACATCAAATATAAGTGTCTTAATCTTCTTACTGCGGCACGCTTCCTGTAACACATAATAAGAATCCTTTACCATCTCACCAGGTATTGCAAGACTGAATGAATTCGTGTCGTTAACATCATCTATCTTCTGCGGGTCAATTGCACTTCTTGCATGCGATGCACCTAATACAAGTGTATCTATATCCTCATCTGAATTCTGGAAATATGTAAGCACATATCTTACATATCCTGTCTGTGCAAACGCGTAATCAAATATTGCTACCAGTACAACAAGCCCAACAATAAATCCAGCCACTCTTATCCATGGCACTGCCCTTTTCATAATTATTCTTATCTCCTCATCTTAAATGTGTAATTCCCACTTGTGTGGAATTCTTGTAACGCCAACATCTGTTATATTAGATACAACCTCAAACTTAAGAGCCTGCTTATAATAATCAACAGGTATACCCTCCCCATATTCAATAGTTATATCTACCCAGTAATTACCAGGTATAAGATTAAGATCTTCAAGTTCTACCTTATATCTTCCGTCTTTATCAATGTCAAAATTCTCTATTCTGTCTATTCTTGTATTAGTACCATAGCACCAGAGAGCATCATTTCTGAATATACCAAATCCAAATACTGCATCAGTAACTTTATTATCAACGTGATAACCAAGGTCAAGTATAACTTTCTCTCCTGTCTTGAATATTCTGCTCTCCTCGCCAGCCTCATTATACATATGAATATCTGTAAATCTTGCGTCTTCACTTCCGTATCTTGAATTAACCTTCGCACGCTCTTTCTTGATACGTTCTTCTTCTTTCTTCTTCTCCATCTGCTCACGTTCAAGCTTTGCCTGACGTAGCTGCTCTTTCTCAGCCTGTTCCATTCTCTCCTGATTCATATAGTCAAGATATTTAAGATGGACATCTTTTGGAGTTCCTTCCGCTTCTATAAGACCATTTTTTATCCATATAGAACGGTCACATATCTGCTCAATCTGACCTAATGAATGTGATACAATAACGATAGTTGTTCCCTCTGCCTTAATCTCTCTTAACTTATTGAAACACTTTGCCTGATAGTTAGCATCACCAACGGCAAGGATTTCATCAATAAGAAGAATATCAGCATCTACATTGATAGCAACTGCAAAAGCAAGTCGCATATACATTCCTGAAGAATAAGTTCTTACTGGATTATCTATGAAATCTTCAAGTTCTGAAAATGCTATAATATCATCAAGTCTTGCATCTATCTCTTTCTTGGTAAGTCCGAATATAGAAGCATTAGTATATATATTTTCTCTTCCGCTCATATCCGGGTGAAAACCTGCTCCAAGCTCTATAAGGCTTGATACTCTTCCACGCATCTCAATTGTTCCTGAGTCAGGGTATATAATCTTAGTAAGCATTTTAAGTGTTGTACTTTTACCACAGCCATTCTTACCTACTAAACCTATAGCCTCACCTCTCTTAACATTAAAGCTTATACCATTAAGAACATGTCTTTTCTCATATCTGTTGCGCTTCCAGAAAAGCATTTTTTCCTTAAGTTCGCTTCCCTTATCATAATACACTTTAAAATCTTTAGTTATATTTTTTACTTCAATTGCATTATCTTTATCCATCATAATCCTCATTTCTGCTTATATATCTAATTGTCTATACTATTCTAATTAGAATTCTTCTGCAAAACCTCTCTGAAGCTTCTTAAACAGAACTTCTCCGACAACTATAAATACAATACCTATTATTAATGCAAGAGCCAGCGAACCAAGTTCTGGAACTTGTCCATAATAAATAATCTGTCTGTATATTTTAATAATAGGTGTCATAGGATTTAAGTTAAATATTAAAATAAGCCAGTCACCAGCACCAGAATTCTCTACCATATCAACGCCATACATTACCGGTGTCATATACTGGAGTGCCATAACAAATATTCCAAGAATATACTGTAAATCCCTGAGATATACTGTAAGTGATGATACTATAAGTGCAATACCAAGACATAGTACATACTCTACAACCATAACAACAGGAAGACATAATAATGCAAGTGGATTAATACCTCTTCCTGATACAATAACAACTATAAATACAACAACAAATGTAAGTATCATATTAACAAATGCACTTGTAACTGTTGATATTGGAAGAACCTCTCTTGGGAAGTATATCTTTTTAACCATATCCTTCTCTTTTAATATACTTGCCGCACCGTCAGTTACACTTGATGAAAAGAACATCCAAGGCACAAGTGCCACGAAAAGAAACAGATAATACTGTTCATAGCTTGCCCTCATTATTATTGAGAACACAATTGTATACACAATAAGCTGTAATAAAGGGTTGACAAATGTCCAAAGAAATCCAAGAACCGAACCCTTATATCTTCCTCTTAAGTCTTTTCTTACAAGACTTATAATCATTTCCCTATATTCATATAATTCTTTAATATGTTGCATCAGAAATTTCTCCTCTATATCTAAATCCTGCATATTATAATAACAATCATTTTCTTTGTCAAACGAATAATTTAAAACCCTTAAGACTTTGAATGAATCTGTCTTAAACGCTCACTCACAATATCCGCTGAACGTTTGTATGCAAGATGTTCTCTGGCATATGCCTGTCCATTAACTACCTTGGTGTTGTAATACTCTTTGTCTTCATAGAGCCTTACCATATAATCAGCAGCTTCATCAATGTGTGCATCTGCCCACACATTGCCCTTCTTAAATACATCATAGTCCTTATCAAGTTCTATCATATCGTATCCAACCATACACGCCGTATGATCATTCATAAACTCTGTATTACCCGACCACGCCGTTGCTATAACCGGTGTTCCAAGATACATAGCCTCCGCCATTACAAGCCCGAAGCCCTCTGAGCGGTGAAGTGATACATATACATCTACGTCTTTAAGAAGAGAATTAACTTCTGTCTTATTAATCTGTCCACACATAAAGTAAATATTATCTTCTTTATCTACAATAGAGCTTATAATCTTCTCATCGTCTGCTGAAAGCTCTGACTCACTTATCTTAATTACAAGACCTACATCCTTATACTTGTTCTTAGTTGCTTCATCTTTCAGGAATGCCTGCTTAAATGCTTTAATAGCTGCCAATGGATTCTTTCTTTCCATAACACTTCCACTATTAAACATTATTAAAAACAGGAACTTGTCTTCTGGAAGATTAAAATGCTTCCTGCCATACTGTGCACTTGCAACAGGTTCTATACAATGTGGAACCGTAACCACAGGCTTGTCAGTATATTTCTTAAGTGTATTAGTAACAAAATCCGATGGTGTCCACACTTCATCGACAAGCTTAAATGCCGGAAGCCATTCCTCTGGAAATGTCTCTAATTCCCACGCCCAGTAACCTATATTATATCTGTAATCCCATACATCTTTGCCAAGGCTTAAATATGCTACCATAAACTCACTTGCATTAACATGTATTATGTTAACATCATATGGAAGCTGTGTTGTAAGCCTGCTGTCATACATATCATTGGTTCTTGAGCCTCCCGGTGGAACAAAGAAATCCCTTATAACGTGTGGCTCATTATTCTCATCAAGCAGACTGCACATAATACGTGCACTCTGTCCTAATCCATTATCCCCCTTTATATTGCCTATTATATTAGCACCTTCCTTGTATCGTCCCGGTACATACTTTTCTATAGTATCTGCCGACAGCTTTTCTGTTGCATTATTAATAATTCCCGCCTTCAGCTTACTTAGCAGTTTCATCGGAAGCACTTTTACAAGAACTGGCCTTAACGCTTCACCTGCATTTAAAAATAATTTGGATAACGCCATTGTATACCTCTATTCTTCTATAATTTAATAATCTGCCTATCATTATACTGTTATAAATAACATTCCCATTATAATAGATATTTAATCGCGTAAATTGCAATAGCTGTATAATTTTACCACATTATTAATATAATTACCATATATCTTTACATATAAATAATCCTGCATCTTTAGTAATCTTAAAAGGCTTCCTTGCAAGCTTATTTCTTATAAATGCTTTAAAATCGGAATATCTGTCAAGAAGATACTGGTTCTGGTTGCCGTGGCAGGAAAGAATATATTCAATAAGCGGCTCTGCTTTATCAACTAACAGGTGATCATTATATTTTCTGACATCTACATTATTAAAATGCTTAATCAATATATCCTCTCCATTATCC
Organism: Lachnospira rogosae (ex Hitch et al. 2025); assembly: GCF_040096455.1. NCBI lineage: Bacteria > Bacillati > Bacillota > Clostridia > Lachnospirales > Lachnospiraceae > Lachnospira > Lachnospira rogosae (ex Hitch et al. 2025). The sequence goes on from NZ_JBBMER010000005.1 coordinate 55,513, forward strand.
AGCCCGAATTTATCATACAGATTATCCGCAGCAAGAACAATTCTTTTATCAAACTCTGTTACAAGATCACTAATCTCTTTCATGTGCGAAGCCCCATAAGTTGCACATATAAATACTCCACCCGGTTTTAACACTCTTTTGACTTCTTTTAGAACGCTTTCTATATTATCACAGTAAAATAATACATGATTAGCAAGAACTATATCGAAATAATTATTCCTATAAGGAATATCCGCACAGTCAAATGTATTAAACTTAAATGATACAGACTGTCCTGTCTTATGTGCAGTACTATCCGCCCCATTCTCGTTAGCATATTCCGCTTCTATATTTCTTCTTGCATCATTCACCATACCATCGGATATATCGCTTAAGAACACCTGTAGCCCTGAAAGTTCTCTTACATTATTCTTATTATCAACCCACAGTCTTCCATCACCACAGCCTATCTCCAGAATACGCTGTCCGGTCTGTATATTGCTCTGTTCATATATCCAGTTAAACCAACCCTGCTTATTAACTGAATATTCTGCATGAAGATTAATTCTTGCGGTTATATTTCCAGCATTAAGATACTGTGTCTTTAAAGTGCTTTCCATATTAGTAAGATGGATAAGCGAAAGCATATTGCTCCAATCTACTGATTTGTTATTTTTAAATGTATCTATCGTGTCTTCAATCGCATTCTTTACAAGCTCCATCTGTGCTATTTTGTCCTGAATAAGCTTAAACTGCAAATTAAGCGAATTAAGAAGGATGTTATAATCTGAATCACCGATAGTCATATTTCTTATATCCTCAAGCGAAAACCCCAGATACTTAAACAACAGTATCTGCTGCAGCCTCGTAAAATCTGAATCCGTATAAAACCTTACTCCGTCCTCTGTAAGAAGTGACGGCTTTAAAATATTCTGTTTATCATAATATCTTATAGTTCTTACTGTGACATTTGCTTTCTTGGCAAACTCACCAGAAGAATAATAACCTTCTTTATGCATAACTTCCTCTTTTCTTTATGGTATATTTTACTGTAATCATACCTGAAATTCTGTTTAAAAACTTATTGCAAATCCTATTTGAAAGCTTATTTGAAATTATATTTTAAGGACTATTAAAATCCTATTTGAAGATCTGTTTGAAACCATAAAAATCATAAATAATGATAAAATTTCTTCTTGTATCACAAAAAATACTTGAAGATGACGTTACGTCACCTTTTATTATATATATATCAAAACAAAAAGCAAATATCAATTTACTAAAAAACTATAATCTGCTTAGTAAGCACTAATCTGCTAAACAGGTATTAATTTATTTAAAACACACTATTTATTAAGAAAAGAGGAATGACTATGAAAGGTATTATTCTCGCTGGTGGTTCTGGCACACGCCTTTATCCACTCACAATGGTAACAAGTAAACAGCTTCTTCCTATATACGATAAGCCTATGATATATTATCCTATGTCAGTTTTTATGACTGCTGGAATTCGTGATATTCTTATAATATCTACTCGACAGGATACACCTAGATTCAAAGAGCTTCTCGGTGACGGAAGCCAGTTCGGTGTTAATCTTTCTTATGCTGTACAGCCATCACCTGACGGACTTGCACAGGCTTTCATTATCGGTGAGGAATTCATCGGCGATGACACTGTTGCTATGGTTCTTGGCGATAACATATTCGCTGGCAACGGACTTAAGGAACGTCTTAAAAATGCTGTTAAAAACGCTGAAGAAGGCATAGGTGCTACAGTATTTGGTTACTACGTTGATGACCCTGAAAGATTTGGTATTGTAGAATTTAACGAAGCCGGCAAGGCTATATCTATAGAAGAAAAGCCAGCCAAGCCTAAGAGCAATTACTGTGTAACAGGTCTTTACTTCTATGATAACAAGGTTGTAGAGTATGCGAAGAATTTAAAGCCATCTGCAAGAGGTGAGCTTGAAATAACAGACCTTAACCGTATATATCTTGAGAACAACAACCTCAATGTAGAACTTTTAGGTCAGGGCTTTACCTGGCTTGACACTGGTACTCACGAAAGCCTTGTTGAAGCTACTAACTTCGTTAAGACAATTGAAACACATCAGCACCGTAAAATAGCCTGCCTTGAAGAGATAGCTTATCTTAACGGCTGGATAACTAAAGAGGACGTACTTAAGACTTATGAAGTCTTAAAGAAAAACCAGTACGGACAGTATTTAAAAGATGTGCTTGACGGCAAATATATTGACGTACTTCATAGCTAGAATATATTATCATTTGGTGTGTAGCGCACACTGCACCATTTTAATTATTAATATGTGCACAGAAACGAGGATTATATATGAATATTATTGTTACCGGCGGTGCCGGATTTATCGGAAGCAACTTCATTTTCCATATGTTAAAGAAATATCCAGATTACAGAATTATCTGTCTTGACTGCCTTACATATGCGGGCAATCTCTCAACACTTGCTCCTGTAATGGATAATCCTAACTTCAGATTTGTTAAGGAAAGTATCACTGACAGAGAAGCTGTATACAAGCTTTTTGAAGAAGAACACCCAGATATGGTTGTAAACTTTGCCGCCGAGTCACACGTTGACCGTTCTATCGAGAACCCGGAAGTATTCCTTGACACTAACATCAAAGGTACTGCTGTTCTTATGGATGCGTGCAGAAAGTACGGAATTAAGCGTTATCATCAGGTATCTACTGATGAAGTATACGGTGACCTTCCACTTGACAGACCTGACCTTTTCTTCACAGAGGAAACACCTATACATACATCAAGCCCATACAGCTCATCAAAAGCTGGTGCTGATCTTTTAGTATTAGCTTACCACAGAACTTATGGACTTCCTGTAACTATAAGCAGATGTTCTAACAACTACGGACCATACCACTTCCCAGAAAAGCTTATTCCTCTTATGATTGCCAATGCTCTTAATGATAAGCCACTTCCTGTATATGGTGAAGGTCTTAATGTCCGTGACTGGCTTTATGTTGAAGACCACTGCAAGGCTATTGACCTTATCATTCACAAAGGACGTGTCGGTGAAGTATACAATGTCGGTGGACATAATGAAAAGAGAAATATTGACATCGTTAAGCTTATCTGTAAAGAACTTGGCAAGCCAGAATCACTTATCGTTCACGTTGGCGACCGTAAGGGACACGATATGCGTTATGCTATCGACCCTTCTAAAATCCACAACGAACTTGGCTGGTTACCAGAAACTAAGTTTGAAGACGGCATAAAGAAGACAATCCAGTGGTATCTTGACAACAAGGAATGGTGGGAAACTATCATCTCAGGCGAATACCAGAACTACTATGAGAAAATGTATTCTAACCGATAATTAATATATTTTTATATACCACCTGACAATTTATTTTTATCTGTCAGGTGGCAGTATTTTTAGATTAATCAAAGAAAGGTAATAACTATGGGACAGATTAAAGTAACTCCTTGCGATATTGAAGGACTTTATATAATAGAACCTACTGTTCACGGCGATAACCGCGGATATTTTATGGAAACTTACAATCAGAATGATATGCACGAAGCCGGTCTTGATATGGTATTTGTTCAGGATAACCAGTCACGCTCTGTTAAGGGTGTTCTTCGTGGCTTACACTTCCAGAAAGAATTTCCTCAGGGAAAGCTTGTACGTGTAATCAAAGGAAGCGTATTTGATGTTGCTGTTGACCTTCGTGCAGGTTCTAAGACATACGGCAAATGGTTTGGCGTAGAACTTACAGAAGAGAACAAGAAGCAGTTCTATATAAGCGAAGGCTTTGCACACGGCTTCCTCGTATTAAGTGACGAAGCTGAGTTCTGCTACAAAGTAACTGACTTCTATCATCCTGGTGATGAGGGCGGTCTTGCGTGGAACGACCCAAGCATTGGCATTGAATGGCCACAGGTTACAGGCAAATATCCAGGCAGTGCTGACCCATCTGGATACAAGCTTGAAGACGGAACCCCACTTAATTTCAGCGAGAAAGATACCAAGTGGGAGACACTTGAGAATACATTCAAGTTCAAATAAAATAAAAAATGCGGAAACACTCTACTATATCGGTGTTTCCGCATTTTCACTATCAACCCATAAAGCAATACCTTTCACCCTTTTTTAACTGAACTGCAACGCATTTACTTTCATTTTCCTCACCAATATACGCCTTATTATTAAGCACAAGATTAAAGCTTGTATCCCGTAATGCAGTTAAGTCTGCTTTTACATTTCTCTTATCAACATCCCAGCTTAAATAATCAACTCTCACACCAGCACATGTTAAAAGTCCGCTTATATTTCCTGCTGGTATATTACTGCTTAATGCAGGAAGCAGTTCTACCGTGTTCTTATCCGAATACACTAGCATTTCATTAATAATTCCAGTTATTCCATATAATGTATCTGTGCAGGCGACACCCTTAGCCCTGTTCGTATTATGGTCGGTAAATAATGTTGAATAAAATATATCGCTATGCACAAGCATATTTAATATATTATACACTTCCTCTGAATTCTTAAGCCTTGCCTCAACAAGTGCCTTATGAATCCAGCCGTGTGATGCCGTGTCATCTTTTCCGGAATTCTCCTTATTACGGTTTAATATAGCCTGTCGGCAGGCGTTGGCAAGCTTATTATTATGCTGTGTCTGATATGCCGGCCATGCACAATAAAGGTGGCTTATATGCCTGTGGGCATTATTTTCCTGATACTCTTTCATAGCCCACTCTCTTATTGCACCGCTTTCATCATATTGATAATCCGGAAGCTCATTATTTAACTTTTCAGCCTTCTTAATTCTTTCCTTGTATCCTTCATTATGAAGTTCATTTTCCATATCAATATACATAGCTATAATATCTTTGGCAGCAGCTATATCCATTGAAGCATTGGCTGTTATTGCACTCTTATAGCCAAGCGGCTTATTCTCTGGTGAAAATGACGGAATTATAAGATACTTCTCACCAGTAAACAAATGTGTCTTACCCTTTTCATATCTTGCATTGCCCTCAATATCCGTATAGTATTCAGGCGTGCAGAGCTGTTCCCAGAAATTATAAGTTTTTTGAAGAAGCGGCATAAGAATATCTTTCTTTACATTAAAGACATCTTTGTTATACTGCTTTATTATCTTTTGATCAGTTGTTGTAATTGACACATCACCATAGCAGTCAACCCATTCTGCTATAGGAAGTATCATCCAGCTTGCACCCGTATTCCAATACTGGAACGGATAGTTAATGTCATACTCAACCATCATTGCCCTCTGTCCGTCAGTATTGATAGGTGCTAACAGGGCATTTTTCATTCCATATACCTTTTTAGCATTAATCTCCCAGTCTTTAAGCTGTCTTAATACGAACCAAATATACCCAACGCCAGCTTCATACATATTGCCGCTGTTGATTCCCGATACCTGAATATTAACATTAGCATCCATGGTATACGCATTACGCCACATCAGATTCCACTCTCCAACACCTGGTCCATTAAGCCTTGGTGCTGTATAGCCAGCCCCTGACATAAGCCCATATCTTGCATTATTATATATTCTTTCAAGAAGCGGAATAAGAATATCTGGAACTTCTTTCTGCTTATCTAGAAGCTCCTCATTAGCTGCCATATTATATATATTGTACCTATCTTCATTATCAGCTATTGCGCATTTACTATTGTCATCAGCTTTAGAGACATTATCATAATATTTCTTTTCTTTATCATTTTTATTAGATATACAATCAGTATTATCGTATAAATATAATGATACCCTGTTATATCTTTCAGCACTTTTAATACTATGTTCTTTGATTGCAGCATCATAGAAAATTTCTTTATTATTAAAAAACGCTTTATCAGCTGTGCCTAAACTATCATTTACCTTTGCAAAACATTTTCTAATAAGCTCTGTATCAAATATACTGCCACTCTCACATTCTGACTGGAAATCTTCAAGCCTGCCAAGCTTATCTGTCCAATCAAGATATGTTATAAGAATAATCTTGTCCGATTTATTCAATTGAATAATTGGTACTATATTATCTATACAGGTATATGCCTTGTCTGATTTATTCAATTCTATCATATTGACTATACCATCTGTAATAAATCTGGTTGCACCTGCAAACCCTCCATTTGCAAGCTCACTTCCCTCAAATGAAGGATAATGTGCCACAACACCAACTATATCATCTTTAACAAAACGCGAATACTTCATTCCTCTCTCTGATGTTGCCTGTTTATTCTTATCCATACCAAACTTATGCATTGCCTCAAAATCATCAACTGAAATATTAACGATAAAATCCTTCGCTCCTGTAATCTCTGTAATAACAACATCATCAGTCAAGGATGCAAAAGTTCTTTTAGTTATAGTTCTTCCATCTGCCTTATATTTAACAACAATCTCAGACCTGTTAAAATCTGTATATCGTTCATAATCCGTAATATTTATATCATCATTTCGTGTCATATGAGGGTGTTTTGCAGCTTCTGATATTAATGCGTTAGTATCTGTTATATCAGCACTCCTGCATAATTCCACCCTGAGCTGGTGTCCTGGATGATGACAATACATATTGGTACGTTCTCTGTTGTGTATATCCCAGGTATCGTCCATATTAATAACTGACTGCCTTGCCTCATCCAGCTGTCCTTCAACCTCTAAAGGCACATATCTTGGCTCTTCTGACGGCATAATATACTCAACATTCTGGAATATAAAGCTGTCATTTAAAGGTGCACACGATGTAATTACACCTATGTGGCCATCTGCCGCTGACATACCATCGTGCCACGCAACATCATACATACCATATTCCTCATAGGGTTTAATTTCTTTATATATTTTTGAATATGACCAGTTATTATCTCCCATAATTACCCTCATTTCTGTATACATTAATCTACAAACATAATTATATTATAATGTATAATTCTCATCAGGATTGATTAAAAGCTTTACCCCTATATTAAATACACCATCTCCATTTTCTGCAAATAGCGAGAACAATGTACCCGTAAATGTCATTGTCCGCGTACCCTCTGTGCTAAGTCCGGCATTAAGTCCTGAACCTATCTGCCTGTATGCCACCCTTGCACCAAGATTAGCAGTGTCAGCTATTGCATAAGAAAATGTATACTTTTCCCTGTCTGTATCTATTTTTATCAAAAGCTTTGAATTCAAATCTTCATTATTAATGGGAATTCTTTCAAGCTCAACACCCATATCGTGTATATGTTTATAAAATCCTATATACCTGCCATTATCATCATTACCTATGTATATCTCATAGTGATAATCGTTATTGTAATATGCCGCAACGCCACATCTTTTTGCATTACATCTGGCTATATCAAGACATGCATATAAAGTTGTCGTGAATTCCGGCTGTTTAAATGACACAATTGTTGGCGATTTGCCAGCCGTGTTAAGTGTTATATCTGTTCCCTTAAGTGTAAGCACAGCATTTTTATTATCATATATATACTTTGACGTATCAGGATTTCTTGTATATTGAAGCCTTTTATCAAGCAATTCATCTGTAAAATCTATATCCACACTGTGGTCTGCGTACAGAATTGGCTGTCCGGACTGCTTATCAATACGGATATTGGCAGAACTCTCTTCACAATCAAGTCCAGGCAGTGGTGCATCCATTACAAGCTCAATTGTTCCATTGCCATTATAGCCAACAACTGGCCAGCCATTTTCCCACTTTACTGGTGCAAGAAATGTTTCTCTTCCAAGATTATGAAGCAAAGCATGGCTGAATCTTCTTATTCCAAGAAACACAAGCCACCAGTTGCCATTCTCATCCTCTAATAAATCCGCATGTCCTGTCGCCTGAATCTCTGATTTCTTATATTCCTTATGCGATATAACAGGATTATCCGGACAAGCCTCATATGGGCCATATACATTATGCGAACGCTGGATTGTTTCACGATGTGCATATTCCGTTCCGCCTTCTGCTATCATAAGATAATACCAGCCATCCTTCTTATAAATATGTGGACCTTCCGGACACTGTCCACCACAACCTTCACTTATAAGCTTCTTCTCAGATAATATCGCACCTGTAAGCGGATTTATCTCAAATGCAACAATTCCACGTACACCATCAATTATTCCCGTTGAACAATAATAACATTTGTCATCATCATCAAAGAATAATGACGGGTCAATTCCCCCCTGGTCAATCCACGCTGGCTCAGACCATTCGCTGTTAATATCTTCTGTATGAACAACAAAATTACCTTTATCAGTAACATTTGTTGTTATCATATAAAACATACCTTTATGATATCGTATCGTTGGTGCATATATTCCTCCCGAATTACGACAGTCCTCAAGTTCTAACTGTGAACGCCTGTCCAGACAATATCCTGTAAGCTCCCAGTTAACCAAATTCTTACTATGATATACAGGCACTCCTGGGAAGAATTCAAATGTGGAATTCACAATATAATAATCACTTCCTACACGGCATATGCTTGGATCAGGATTATATCCCGGAATAATTGGATTTTTAAATAACATATGGCACCTCCGACTTTTATAAACTTATTTTATAAATGTATATTATAATTATTATTGTATTATTTCAAGGTGAAATATCGCTGTTTCATATTATTTTACAGAAATAATGCCTATAAATATTCAAAACGAAACAATCAATATAATATTATAAAGACAGCATTAATCTGACAAAAAATGTAATTATTATATAAAAGCTATCTGTGTCGGAAGAACCATAAATGTATCATTGAAATATCAAATTATATATATTATAATGGGGGTTAGTATTCTAGGCACTTAAATAACAATATACATCAGGAGGTACTTATGCCTATCAAAATCAAAAGAGAAGTTCCCGAAATGGAACGAAACAATCGTGTAGCTATGCTAGCACACTTAATAGAAGTGCTTGTTATCAGCCTTCTTGTTTTTATGCAGACAGCAGTTGGTATAACATCATTCGCCTACGCAATTATTATCTTTGCTATCGGAATGGCACCTGTGATTGCTGAATTTATTTTCTGGAACAAGAACCACGAAACTAATGCAATCAAGCACTTAGTAGCTATAGGATATGCTGTTTTCTATACCTGCAACATATTTACAACAACAAGTATTACTATGTATGCCTTTGCACTTCCTATGGTATTTATTGTTTCATTATATAACGAATTCCGTCTTATGTTTCTTGTCAATTTTGGCGTAGTTATTGAAAATATTATCACTATTATTATCGGTGCAAGAACTGGCAGAATGGGCTATCTTGGAACTGATGCCGCCGTTATACAGCTCATAATTGTATTAATAACTGGTATATATGCCTGTATGCTTGCTCTTGCAACTAAAGCTAATGCAGACCAGAAGATTAATAACATTTCTAAATCAAAAGAGCAGAGTGATGAGCTTCTTAGTCAGATATCAGAAATGTCTGCTACAATGCAGAATGGTATTTCTGAAGTATATGCTGATTTAGAAAAGTTACAGGAATCTTCAAAGATCACACAATCAACTATGTCTGACGTATCCAACGGTGCAACTGATACAGCCAATGCCGTACAGAACCAGCTTACACAGACAGATGCAATTCAGAAAAAAGTTGAACTTGTAGATATGTCCGCTAATGAAATCTCTGCAAGTATGGCAGAAACCCTTGATATCCTTACACAGAGCAGTAAAGATATTGAGCATCTTGTTACTACAGTTGATATATCTGTTAAGAACGGAGAAATGGTTGCTGATAAGCTTACTTACCTTAACAACCATATTTCACAGATGCATTCTATTATTGTTATGATTGAGGAGATTGCTTCCCAGACAGAACTCTTAGCATTAAATGCAAGTATTGAAGCCGCAAGAGCTGGTGAAGCTGGAAAAGGTTTCTCCGTTGTTGCTTCTGAGATTTCCAAAATGGCAACACAGACAGGTGATGCAACTGAGAATATAACAAAGCTTATACATAATATGTCATCAGCTATTGAAGATGTTGTATCAGTTATCTACACTATGATAGACGGAATTAATACTGAAAAGTCTTCTACTGAGAATACAGCCAAAAGCTTTGATAATATTCAGACTAATACATATACTGTCCGTGATAATGTTTCAAGACTTTCATCAAGTATTGATGAACTCAAACAGGCTAACAGCGTAATTGTTGACTCTATACAGACAATATCAGCTGTATCTGAACAGCTCTCTGCACACGCTGCTGAAACCACTAATACAGAAGATGCCAATATGAAGATTCTTGAATCAATCAATACAAGAATGCATAGTCTTATAGACACTATTAAGCACAATAATCAATAATCAACATATTACAAAATACCCTGTTATGTAAGAATAAACTTGTTGGAGTTAATCCTTACATAACAGGGTATTTTATATTATATAATATTCTTTAATTATTCCGTCTGCATTCATTGATTGAAGCTGTCATAAGCTCCCTGCTGTTAATAACTTCTGTCACAGAATACCGGTGTTTCAATATATTTCTTAATATCTGTAACTGCATTTTTACCAAAATGTGCCAATGCCCACATAAGCTTCATAACAACCGCTTCTGTCGTCATATCAGCGGCTATAATAACATTTTCTTTAGCCAGCTTCTTTCCCACCTCATATATATCAAGATCAACACCCTCATAATTGCACTGTGTTGTCACAACAACTGCAACACCAGCCTCTATAAGCTTGTGAATTTCCTCTACAATATTGTTATCTATATTCGGAATTCCACCAATCCCAAAGCTTTCAATAACAACACCTTTATAGTGTCCCTTAATAAATTCAAATATCTTATTATCTATTCCCGGAAACAGCTTAATAAGCATCACATCTGAACATAACTCCGGCTCTATTCCGCTGTTATCAGACTTATTATAGTCACCCTGCACAGCCTCATTATGTGTTATCCTGCTATGCTTAATATGTGCAACAACTGGATAATTAACACTCTCAAATGCATCATAACTGCGTGTCTTAACCTTTCTTGCATGTGCACCATTAATTATGCACCCATCAAATGCCACATATACACCAGCCCTTCCCTCACACGCATATATTATCGCATCTGATAAATTCTTCTTCGCATCTGTATATTCTGCTTCCATTGGCAGTTGTGATCCAGTTATAACAACAGGCTTATTAAAGTTCTTCAGCATATATACAAGTGCCGCAGCAGTATAACCCATTGTATCCGTTCCGTGTGCCACGACAAATCCATCATAATTATCCCTGTATTCTTTTATTGCCTTTGCAATATTCATCATAAGTTCAGGATTCATATTGGTACTGTCGATATTCATTATTGAAATTCCTGAAAGCTTACATTTTTCTTTAATATGCGGTATATATGAAAGCAGTTCGTTGACATTAGCTGATGGTGTAAGCCCTTCATCAGAGGACGAACAGGCTATTGTTCCGCCAGTAGCTATTAATAATATATTCTTCACGCCAGTTCTCCTTATCTCCTGCCGCCCATTCCGCAGCTTATGCCTGAATTATCATCAGGAATTTCAGAAATGTATCTTGCTGTAAATGCTGCATTGACCTCTGAAATCTCCTTAACTCCGTCAATATAATCACGGAAGAATTCCATAAGATCTATTCCACTGCTCTCACAGCCCTCACTTTCCTCCCACTGCTTAACAAGCTCTATTCTCTCTGATTTAGTTGTATCCTTAATTAATGTACTTTTCATACTACTCCTCTTTCCTGCACATATATTTTATTTATCAGTATGTTCCCCGATGAGCTTTTCCATCCAGACCATATTGTACCATCTTTTAAATTTATATCCGCAGTCATAGAATTCTCCTACAAGCCTGTATCCTTGATGACTATGGAACTCTATGCTGTTTCTGTTAAGGTATTCATCTTCTTTCTTAGGGCAGGCTATACAGGCGTACATATTAAGAAAGCCATCTTTCCTTAACTCATCTTCTAATGTCTTATGAAGTATTCCACCAATGCCCATATGCTTCATATTATTATCAACATATATAGATGTTTCTACACATCTGCTGTATGCTTCTCTTTCGTGGAACATTCCAGCATACGCATAACCAACGATTGTGCCATTATTCAACGCTACAATATATGGATACTTTTCAAGTGTATGTCTGATTCTTTCAATAAATCCTTCCAATGTTGGTACATCATATTCAAATGTTATTGCTGTATTCTCTACATATGGTGCATATATCTCAAGAAGTCTTTTTGCATCTTCAGGCACAGCATAGCGTGTTGTTATCCCATTTGACAATTCACCTTTTGACCGTATATCATCTATCGCTTTATTTAATTCCTGCATATTATCTTACGCCTCTTTTTCATACTTATAAACTTATATAACATTTTATTGTTCTTTTCCTATTATAATCTTTATAAGTTCTTTATCAATCATAAGCGTCTTATTCCAAGGGTTAATTATAATGCCGCTAATCTCATCAACCTGCAAAGCTGAATTCAACAGCTTATCTATATCTGTTAAAAACGTCGATTTAATGTTATCTGCACCTTTTAATTCTTCATCAAAGCTTGTGTAAGCTATCCACCACATCTGTCCGTCTTCTGTCTTTATAACCTTCAAATTAAGCTTACCATCTGGCAATGGCGGCTCTACTGCTATTATCAGCTGACCTTTATCATTCATTCTGTGCCTTACTATAGACAATGCTCTTACAAGATTTTCCTCTGTCGGTTCTTTCTGTATGTTAACAATTGCTTCTTCTATTTTGTCATTACCAATTAATGAAACATCTATCTGCTCTTTATTCCCTGACATGTGCTTTCTCCATTCTGTTTACATTCGTTATTAAAATGCTATATCAACATAACATTTGATTGTGAGCAAGTCAACTTTAATTAAGCAGCCCCGTAAAGTGTGTTTATTTATATATTCTTATCAAGTGCCCTGAACACATCACCCATCGCACAATTAAACTCTATGTCTTTATTCATATCCAGCTTGAAATCCAACGGCTCTTTATTCATTACGACAAGATGCTTTCCAGCAAATTCCCATACAAGTCCTGCCGCTGGATATACCTTTAATGATGTTCCTGCCACTATTAACATATCAGCCTTTCTTATAGCCTCCACCGCACTCTCATATGCACCTGCTGGAAGCTGTTCACCATACAAAGTCACATCTGGTCGTATCATATGGTTACACTCAACACATCTTGGAATTGCTTCCCTGCTCTCAAATATATAATCTGCCGGATACTTTTTACCGCATTTTTCACAATAATTTCTTGTAGTTGCACCGTGAAGTTCAATCACATTAGTGCTTCCAGCCATCTGATGAAGTCCATCAATATTCTGTGTAATAATCTTATCCAGCTTTCCAAGCTTCTCTAATCTGGCAAGCATATAATGCGTTATATTAGGCTTTACATTTCTTGCATCCATTTTCTGTCTGTAAAATTCAAAAAATACCTTAGGCTTATGATGAAGACACTCTTCACTGAGCAGATATTCTGGCTCATACATATCAAATTCAATATCGTGCTGGTTATATAAACCGTCCTTACTACGAAAATCTGGTATTCCAGACTCTGTCGATACCCCAGCACCTCCAAAGAATACTATGCTGTTACTCTCACTAATAAAATCTGTAAGCTTGTTTATTTTATTATAAAATTCGCTATCACAACCCATAATAAACCTCTTTTCCAAACACCTTACTGTATCACAACTCTGTCCTGCACTAACGGATTTTGTCTGCACTTATCTGTTATTATAATCATTCATTCCGCAGTGTACGTATAAGAACGCTTAGCTAATCTAGCTTATAGGACAGTCTTTTATATGACAGTATACCACATTTCCTGTGCTTATCCACTTGATTTTTTTAATTCATTCACAATACACTTGACTTTAAGCTGACTCTAAGTGTTAATATAACAATATAATAATCAGCTAAATAATCGGACAGGAATTAAGTAATAGCGTGAAAATAATTTTCATACCAGGGATTTGTGTCTGTGCGCACCTGACACAAACCCGATATGCGCAAAAATGTGTGCAGAAATGAGGATATTATGACAATCAAAGAAGTAAGCCAGAAATATAATATTTCACAAGATACACTACGATACTACGAACGTGTTGGTCTTATACCAACTGTTGCCCGCACTTCCGGCGGCATAAGAAATTACACAGAAAATGACCTTGGCTGGGTTGAAAATGCCATCTGTATGCGTAATGCTGGAGTTCCTATTGAAGCACTTATTGAATATGTGAAACTCTATCAGGAAGGCGATGAAACATTTGAAGCAAGAAGACAGCTTTTACAGGAACAGCTTGATGCCCTTAAAGAACAGCATGCACAGATTGAAGCAACTATGAAACGTCTGAAATATAAAATTTCAAGATATGAAAATGCCGTAAAAACTGGTGTATTAAGCTGGGATGACTGTCCTGAAGATATAAATATCAAACATAGCTGATATAAGCTTATACAGCATATAATTTAATCAATATTCGGCATATTACACGACAAAAGAGGGTTTCTGACTACAGAACCCTCTTTTTATTTACGGCAGTTAAAGCATTATATTCCAACCAATATAACATTTCATACCAAATGTATTGACAGTATATAATATATTATGATATATAATACTACGACAGACATACTACGACTAACGTAGTATGTCAGTCGTAGTATTTTTTGGGGAGGTTTTATGGCTGGTATAAGTAGTGACATCATCAGAGGTTACAACGACACTATGATACTCTATCTTCTATTAGACAAACCATCATATGGATATGAAATATCTAAGCAGATTAAAGCTCTATCCAATGAAAAGTATATTATGAAAGAAACAACTCTCTACTCTGCATTTACACGAATGGAAAAGAATGGATATATAACTTCATTCCCTGGTGTAGGTGACAATGGTGGAAAGAAAAGAACTTACTACAGCATAACTGATGCCGGAAGAGAGTATTACAAAGCCCGCTGTGAAGAATGGGCACTTACCAAAGAAGTCGTTGAACAATTTATTAAGAAGGAGAATTAACTTATGGAAACAATCAAAAGTTATCTTGAAACTATGTTCGCCAATATGCCGAACACTCCTGAAGTTCTTCGTGCCAAGCAGGAACTATGGGGAATGATGGAAGACAAATACAATGAGCTGATATCAGAAGGTTTAAGTGAGAATGAAGCTGTTGGAACTGTTATATCTGAATTCGGCAATCTTGATGAACTTTCCGAAACACTCGGACTTAACAGACAACAGTACAATACACCTTCTGATAACAGAAGATGTCTTTCGATAGAAGAAATCAAGAAATACATAAGAGCTTACAATGTGAAAAGTATTCTCATTGCAATCGGCGTATTTTTATGTATTATAAGCCCTATATTTCCAATTATTGGAGATATGATTGGAATTACCTTTATTGAAAACATTATGGTAGCTGTTATGTTGGCAGTAATTGCGATTGCAGTCGGATTTTTCGTATTATCAGGTATTATGCTTAAGCAATTTGATGATATCAAATACAAACAATGCCGCGTTGACTACCAGTCTGCCTCATATATTCAGAATGAATGTGACCATATGCGTACAATTCATTCGCTGTGTCTAAGCATTGGTGTTGCATTATGTGTCATGAGCGTTATACCTCCAATAATAATTGATGCACTTAACTTTGAAATTCTTGACGACCTTGGTGGTGCCGGAGTATTATGTTTTGTCGGCATTGGTGTGTTCTTAATTGTATATCAGGCAAATGCTTCAAAAGCCTATAAAGTGCTTCTATCACTTAACAACCCTGACACAATAGCTGGCAATTATGCCAAACCAGCTAATAAGTCTGTTGAATATATTAATCCTACAGCCACCGCTATTATGTCCGTATACTGGTCAACAGTAAGCTGTATTTACCTTTCTATCAGCTTTTTAACATTCTACTGGCACATAACCTGGGTTATATGGCCTATTGCCGGGGTAATCTATGCTTTATTAAAAAATGTTTTAAGAAAATAATATGAGGGTCTAAGATAGGAGAACACTATGAATAAAAGAATTTATCTTATTATCATATATATAATAACCGCTTTATGTATAATAGCTGGTATATTAGGAAATATATTTAATGCCGCACCATTCAACCGATTAACCGCTTCCTCTTCTGGAAACAATTGCGATTTCTACGAAGAATTAAAAGCATTTTCTAATATTACAATCGATGGCACTGTAGCTCATATCAATATTGTAAAAGACGATACTTACAGCTTCAAATATGAGGGCGGAGAGCGTTTTAAAGCTACTGCTGTTGTTAACGGCAGTACTCTTAATGTGACACAATCTACAGAACATTTCCTTGGTAATATTAAAAATGCAGATTGTACAATAACAATAGGAATACCCGAAAATGCGTCTATAAGCGACCTGCATTTATCTTCTAATGTAGGAAATGTTAAAATCGACTCTATAGATATTGGTTATTTAACAGCTTCATTAAATATGGGTAACTTTAAAGCTACTAAAAGCAATATAGAAAAGATTAACGCAGAGATTAATATGGGTAACTGCAAATTTGATAACTGCACATATAAGTCAGCAATTATTAATGTAGATATGGGTAATTTAACCATCCGTATGCCTGAGAATAAAGATTGTGGTTACGACCTTAGTGTAGATATGGGTAACATCACATTATATAATAATAAATGCTCCAACACATACACTAATAATCTTAGTTCCTCTACTCTGCTAAAAGCCACTGTAAATATGGGAAATATATCAATTAATAATTAGTAATAAAAGCTGCCGTATGAAACATTTTATACAATATATAGAAGCTATTGAACTCTATATACTGTAAAAATATGTCTTCTACGACAGCTTTTTATTAACTTCAATAATTATTGCCTAACAAATTGCCAGACGAATTTACTACAAAATGTCAATTAGAAATTAAGGTCAATCTCAATTCCTTTAATATCTTCATTAACCATATTATTATTCTTCATAAGCTGCTCAACCTGCTGCTGTGCTTCTGATAAATGGTCTACAGCCTGACTATTAATTGAATTATCAAGCTCAAGCTTGTCTGCCTGTTGTTCATTTTCAAGAAGCTCTTTCTCTTCCTGACGTTTCTTCTTGGCTTCATCAATCTGCTCTTGCTTCTTTTCCTTCTCTTCTTCTGCTTTCTTAGCTTCTTCCTGCTGTTCCTTCATATTATCATCTATATTCTGCTTACCTTCATTAACAAGCATACCAAATATATCTTTATCAGCAGCTTCAATAATACTGTCTGCCGCATCTCCTGCTTTTAACATATCCTGAGATTTAAGCTGCTCTAACTTGGCATTATTGATAGACATAGTCTTATTCATTGCTTTAAGATCATTCTGGTCTATCTGAGACCTTATGGCATCTTTAGAACTGTTAATCATAAGGGCTTTCTTCTGATATTCTGTTAATGGCTCATTCTGCAATTCTTTTAATCTGTCAATTTCTTCTTTGCTAAACTTGTCATTAGATACACCATTTCTGTTATCCTGATATTTCTTTAATAATTCAAGATCCTTCTGCTCCTGTGACTCTGAATGTACGCCATATAATTCCTGCAAATCCTTCTGACTTTTATCTATATCTTTCAGCTTTGACTTTAAATCAGCATTAATATTAGCAATATCTGCTTTCTCTGACTCCATATCCTTAATACCCTGTGCTGCTTTATTATCCTTATCCCATGCATCTGAAATAAGCTTCATGGCCTGCTTTCTGGCAACCTTTCTTTTCTGGCTGATATTAAATTCCCTATCCGTCATATCGTTAAGATTACCTACTGATATAGACTTAATATTCTTCTTAGCACCAGTCTTACTGTTCTTAATGCTAATATCTGAATTATTGACATTAATATTAATACTCAAAGCCATACATAACCCCTTTCTCTAATGAAAGAAATATATTTATCTTTCCATTGTACTTTTGCAATAATATTTTACACAGAATAATCGAACTGCTGACCTACCTTCTTTTCATCATCAGTCTTTACATCATCGTTCATATACTTCTGTGTATATTCCTGTATCTTCTGTAACAATTCTTCCATAGAAGAAGCTGTTATAGTTACTGTATCCTCATCTTCCTCTATTCCACTGTTATCATCTATCCTGCTGTCTTTCTTGTTCTCAAGACGTTCCTGTTCTTCCTTCTTCTTAGCTTTCTTTGCTTCTGCCTTTTTAGCTTCTTTTTTCTGTTCAGCTTTCTTGGCTATCCTTTCTTTCTGTGCTGCCCCTGACTTCTTAAGTACAGCAAAAAATGAAGCTGTTCCACCATCATTTACCTGCATACCGTAACCCTTAACATTAGCTCCAGTTGCGGCAATGCTCTGTCCTAGCTGTGAAAGACCACTTGCGGCATTGGCAATTATTCCTTCATACTGCTTGCGGTAATTCTCATCTTCAGCCATTCGCTCAATTTTATCCTCATCAATAAGAACAACCATATTATTAGCATTGGCATAGTTTGAAGCCTGTGCCTTTGCATATTCTTTCTGGTCCTCACTTACCAGAATAAAATTCATATTAGAATATTTCTTCTTGAGCTGGTCATAATACTTAGATGCCTTCTCACTTAATCTTGGATTGCCAATTGTCTGTCCATTTACAGCAACTTTTCCGTCTGCCTTTGTGTTATTAACTGTCGAAGTATCCTTAATAGATGCTGTGTCGCTTGTCTTCGCAGTATTGCTACCTGCATCACTCTTAGTTTTTACCTTTGAAGTGCCTGTACTGCTGTAAACATAATTCTCTGCTATTGAAGGATAACTTCCATTGTAAATTGTATTACTCATATCCACTCCTCCTTGAATGAAAAATCAATCTGTCAAAATCCGTTCTGACATTATTTACATACAATATATCGGCAAAATACTACAAAGTATAACAATACTTATAAATATTTATATTATAAAATATTCCATCTTAATTTAAGCTTAATATAATCGCAATTCCTTATAAAAAACGCACCTATCCAGACATTACTGTCTGAATAAATGCGGATTTCACATACTAATATTCTGTTAATTGATTACTTAACACTTATTTTGAATTATTTGATAGCTTTTCCATCAGAAAATGCGTTACCAACCTTTTCACCAAGTACATAATATTCATTATTAAATGGGTCAAATGTAATTGGTGCAACCTTAGCAACATCTACTTTACCATCTGTAAGTGTAGCTTCATCAACGCTTACATTAACTATCTGTCCTACAAGTCTGCATATATTCTCATCATAGCTTTTGACCTTACATTCAACACATACTGCAAGTTCATTGATAACTGGTGCATTGACATTCTCACTCTTAGTTGTTGTAAAACCGGCCTTTGAAAGCTTGTCAGGAACTGTATTAGCTGACACAATACCTACATAATCGCACTCTGCGACATGCTTGGCATCTGCCATACTTACTGTAAAAGCACCTGTCTTTAATAAATTCTTAACTGTCTTATGTCCTGCACTAAGGCAAAGAGATAACTCATCACCTTCGCTTATTCCACCCCATGCTGCGTTCATAGCATCTGCATTACCATTCTCATCATATGTTGCAATAATAAATACAGGCTGTGGATAAGTTAATGGCTTTGCTCCAAAATTCTTTCTTGACATAATATATATTCTCCTTTCGGTTCAATAAATTTATAATATATCTGATAACTGCAAAATAATATTTTACAGATAATCATCTTTGTGTTCTTTTTGAAATAACCGGGCATTCAATATCTGTATCCTCAGGATGAATCTTATCTTTTTCCATAATAAGTTCGCCAATTTCATCTGCCCTTATAATTCCTCTTGATGGGTTCATAACACTATCAATTTTTCCATTAACCTGCACATCTACATTAGAATATTCAAACGCAAGTGTAGTATTAATCAATGTACAATTCTTCATAACAAGATTATCTATATAACACATACCTTGAAGGCTTTCTATTGTACAGTTAATAAGTGTAAGATTTTTAGAATTCCAGCCAAGGTACTCTCCTGATATAAATGAGTCATATACTGTGACATTATTCGTGTTCCAGAACGCATCTTTTGACAGAAGCTTGGCATTATGGATTTCTACATTTTCAGCACCATCAAATGGATAATTACCAGCAAGCTGGAAATCCAATATCTTCATATTATGGCTGTTCATTGCAAAATAATCACCTTTGGCACTGACCTTCTGCATTGTAACATCATCGCAGTTCCACAGTGTCTCAGCCGCATTAGGCATAACCACATTCGACAATGTAATATTCTTACATCTTCTAAAATTCTTAGGAGCTTCAATTAAGGTATCTTTAATCAGCAGATTATCTGTATACCATACTCCAGCTCTTGCCATCTCTGCCCACGAACAGTTATTAGCAACTACATCTTTGCAGTACCATAATGGGTATTTCCATTGGAAGCTGCTGTTATTAAGTTCAATATTGTCCGATTCTTTCAATGGTGATTCGCCCTCGCCAAATATTGTATTATTAATTTTAATATCTTCACTATTAAACAATGAGCGTTCCCCAGTGAAATAACCATTATTTATCTCTTTCATAATTTACTCCAATTCCTATCTTTTTAACTTAAGTTGAATATATATTATATTTTAACACATATATTTACCAACCAGTCTGATATGTTTATTAAATTATAATAAAATTATAAGAATATACCTGTGTAAATCCATTGAACAACTTGGAATCCCATCCTGACTTACTATTCCTCATCATCAGCTATCAGCTCCATTCCAAGCCCATTAACCCAGTTCTTAATTTCTTCATCACCAGCATTATCAGAAAGCTTACCACCAGTAAGCCATACCGTATTATCCATAAGCTCGTCCGCACTTGATACACCATTAATAATATCCTGTGCCACATCATATATTACAACGATTGTCTTACCATCAAGATTAGCTTTGCCGGCAAATTCCTTTATATCATCCGATACTCTGTAATCATCAGATGTCGGATTAACAAATAAAGTATTGTACTGGCTGATATTAATATTGCTAACATCATCTGGCATATCAATAAGGTCAGCATCAACAATTTCAGCAAGCTCGCTCATAACTGTACTTTCCTTGTCCATATTAATCACAGCAATCTTTTTATCTGAACCTTCACCTGCATACTGAAATGTACAATTACTATCTGTGCAATAAGTCTTATATGCCACCTGACTTCCGCCAGCTTTCTGACTGTCATACACAACATTCTGTCCATTATATAATGCTGTCTTTGTACCAGCCAGCAAATGCTGTGGTCCATTATTAAAAAGACTGAATGCCGCAATTACACTCATACAGGTTGTTATAATAAGTAACATTTTTCCACCCGGTTTATTTGCCATTTCTTACTCTCCTTTTAACCCCAATAAATATTAATAACAATTCTGCTTTAACAGAACCTCTGCACCACTCCCAGCTTTCATACAGCTTAAGAATATGTATAGTAATATTATAGCGTTCTCCTGCCTCATTAATTGTCATATTCTTGCCATAACCTCTTAATTTAATTGTAATTATTACTATATCTGCTGCATTACATTTTGTATCCAATTGAATATTAATCCTTGAAGCTCACTCCAAGTCAATACAACATCTGTTACAATTCCATAATTTATTGTTCCTAATTATTTAAAATGTGTTATTATAAAACATATGTGACTATCAATTATAACTGTCCATATTATAAATATATAATTACACAGGAGATTACAATATGCCAGTATTTGATTTTAAGAATGCTTCAAAAGAATCATCTTTTGAATGTACCTATACAACATTTTCATCTGACAATAAGACAGCTTCACCAGAACACCCTATATTCGTTCTTGATAACAGTGAACATAACTGGGCTGCAGAAACTATCGGAATGTTTGCCAATCCATACAAAAAGACTGCATTTGAATTCCAGACAGATGACGGCAATATCTTAAGCAATATTATTAAGGTAGATGCAAGATTTACAAGCCTTATCAAATGGCTTGGTGAGAACCGCATTAAGGTTAAGCTTTCAGGTAAGAATGTAGAAGATGGTTATGCTGTATACAGAATAAGAGAGATTGCTTTTAACAACAGCCAGAAATTATCATCTGAAGACGGATTTTTACAGTATATGATAGAACGTCTTTTAGACAGTAGTATCGTGGCTCAGGATATTCCTGATGACGAATTAGACGAGTCAGGCGACAGTATGAAGCTTACAAGTATTACAAGCATTTCTGATTTCCTTAACTGTGCCGGAATAACTCTCCCTGATAACATAAGATTATGGGCTAGAAGAAATCTTGCAGTTGCTCGTTCAAGCGAGGTAACTCCTGAGGAGAAACGTCACGCACAGAGAGCTCTTTCAATAATGCTTAACATACAGTGGAAAAGCAACTATTTTGAATCAATCGATCCTGTTGAGGCAAGACGTATTCTTGATGAAGAACTCTTTGGTATGGAATCTGTTAAGCAGAGAATTATTGAAACTGTAATTCAGATTAACCGTACACATACACTTCCTTCATATGGAATTCTTCTTGTAGGTCCTGCTGGTACTGGTAAATCGCAGATTGCTTACCTTGTTGCAAAAATCCTTAAAATGCCTTGGACAACTCTTGATATGAGTTCTATCAATGATGCCGAACAGCTTACAGGAAGTTCAAGAATATACTCTAATGCCAAGCCTGGTATTATTATGGAAGCATTTAACAACGCTGGTGAATCTAATCTTGTATTCATAATCAACGAACTTGATAAAGCAACTTCAAGCAATGGCAATGCTAACCCTGCCGATGTATTACTTACACTGCTTGATAACCTTGGATTTACAGATAATTATATGGAATGTCTTATTCCTACATCTGGTGTATATCCAATTGCAACTGCTAACTACAAGGAACAGATTAGTGCTCCATTGCTTTCAAGATTTGCAGTTATTGATATTCTAGATTACTCCAGAGAAGAAAAGAAGACTATATTTAAGCAGTTCTCTCTTCCTAAGGTATTAAAGAAGATTGGTCTTCACGAGAATGAATGTACTATACTTGATGAAGGACTTGATGTTGTACTTGATATATTCAAAGACACAACAGGTATCCGTGACCTTGAACAGGCTGCTGAACACCTTGCCGCACACGCACTCTATTTAATAGAAGTTGACCACGTTAAAGAGGTTGTATACAACGCAGATATGGTTAAGGAATTATTCTCTACACACCACTAATAAACTGCTGTTATGAAATGCGTGACATAGATATTAACTATGCCACGCATTTTATTATATCAACTATAAATTATAACCAGTAAATCCACTAGTTTATCACTTGTATTTTTTTACTTTTATTTTTTATCACTTATAACTTTTATTATTTTTATTTTTTATCATTTATACTTTGATACATTAGTTGAATCTACCTTTTCAAATGGTACCCATACATATAAACCGTCATCTGATATTCCTTCAATGCCACTCGTACTGCTTCCTGTTCCGAGTGCTATAGCTGCTTCTATAAGCCTCTTTCCCTGTCCGTCAGCAGACTGGTATACTGTAAATGACATTGTTCCTGCTTCTATTGCCTTACAGCCATCGCTTGTCGCATCAATACCAAGAATTAATATATTACTCTTTCCTGCTTTACGACACGCATCTACTATACCAAGTGCCATAGTATCATTGTTACATATAACAACATCACATTTCTGGTTAGTCTTTAAGAATATATTAAACATTTCCTCTGCTTTTGACTGCTCCCAGTCAGCGTGGTCTTCAAATACATAATTAATCTTCTTTCCAGAAGCGTTAAGTATCTCTTTAACAGCTTTAGTTCTTCCCTTAGTTGCTGAATGGCTTGATGGTCCTTTAATTATAGCAACATTAATCTCTGATGATGATTTTAACTTATCAAGCACATATTCTGCCTGAAACTGTCCTGCTGTGTACTCATCTGAGCCAACATACATATACTTGCCAGCTTTAAGTCTTGATTCATCTGGTGATACATTAAAGAATACAATAGGAATATCTCCTGCGAGAGCTTCAAGCTCTAATGAAGTATCATTATCTACCATATTACAAAGAATTACATCATAATTCTCTGAAACGGCTTTCTTAATATGCTCAACCTGCTTTTCAATTGAATTATTGGCATCTAATATATCAAGCTGTGCATTATTCTCCTGTGCTGTTTCCTTTGCTTTATTAACTAACTGTGTTCTGAAAGTATCAGCCTGTGCCAGTGTCATTAACATCTTTACACTGCCCTTACTTCCTGTTGAAGATGTATTAGTACCAGTGCCACAGCCGGCAACACCTAATACAAGCATTACCAGACATATTAATAAACATAACCTTTTCTTCATTCTATAACCTCTTTTCCGGACATTTTATCTTCTCTATATATGAAACTGCTGTACCTGATTAGAAAGCTGTTCTGCCGAAGCTGCTAATTCTTCTGCTGAGATTTCCACCTGTCCACTATTTTTAGAAATATTATTAGCCTGTCCTAACATTGACTCAGATGTTGCCATAATCTCATCTGAGCTTGCAGCCTGTTCCTCACATATAGCAGCAACATTAGTAGCAACCTCATCAACACGTCCAATCTTCTCAACAACATTTGCCATAAGTTCATTGGTTGCCTTAATATTATTGAATATTGTATTAAATGTATCTACTGCTGTATGAATTAATACTGCACTGTCACCAATCTCTCCAACACTGTCCCCCGCCTGACTTACAGCATCTTCAACAAGCTTGTTAATCTCTGTGATAAGCTGTGTAATGTGTCCTACAGACTCTGTACTGTTCTTTGCAAGTGAACCTATCTCAGAAGCAACAACTGCAAAGCCTCTTCCTGCTTCTCCTGCTCTTGCTGCTTCAATAGATGCATTAAGTGATAAGAGGTTAGTTTCATCAGCTATATCACCTATAAGCTTAATAATATCGACTATTTCCTTAGAAGCCAAGCCAACTTTATTAACAGCTTCCTCAAGACTTCTTATTGATAACTCAATATTGTTAAGTGCTTCGCTGACGTGTTCCATATCCATTCGTCCTTTTTCGGACACTTCAACTGTCTCACGCATTTTAATATCAACTGAGTCGCCATCGTTCTTAGTTTCTGCGGCAACACCTGCAAGCTGTGTAACATTTTCTGCTATCTCATTAACTGACACTGATAACTGGTCAACTGTGTCGTTAAGTTCACGCATCGACTTAGACTGTATATCTGCCGCAGTATTCATCTCGCCTGATACATTCTTGCTTGAGACTGCCTGCTCCTTTAATCGTACTGATACATCTCCAATCTGGGCTATCATCTGGCGCATAGCCTGAATAAACTTCTGTATGCTCTGTCCCATAACCGCAATCTCATCATTGCCCTTAACATTAACTGATACAGTAAAATCACCAGAAGCCATCTGTGTGATAGCTTTAGTCATATTCTTTACTGGCTTAACTACCACATTAGTCATTCTTTCAACAAGAACACAAAGAACCATTATACATATAATTCCTACAATTATCATAATAGTTCTTAAACGTATAAGCTCTGCAAGTACAATATTCTTAGGAATATATGATACTAATACCCAGTCAGTGCCATCGACCTCTTTAAATACCGTCATGTTACCGTCAATAGTTGTAAAATCATAATCATTAGAATTAAATTGGGCTGCTACCTTCTGATAATATTCACTCTGTCCGGAAGCACCAAGCTTCTGTGATATTAATGAAGATTCTCTGTCAGCAAGTATAACTCCTGTATTCTTATCAACAAGAAATGCCTCTGCATTATCCATATCAATGAAAGAATTGACAATTATAGTAATTCGGTCAAGTGTCATATCTGCTGATATTACCCTTATATTATCAGTTCCGTCATTAAGAATACCTGAAGCACTAATTACATTAACCCCCTCAGCGTTCTTATATGCCGAACCAACAGCCATATTAACCCTTGTAAGACCTTCCTTATACCATATGCTCTGTACAGGATTGCTCTCCTTCTTAGTTGACTTATCCGCCTTTATAAGATTACCATTAGAGTCAGATACATATAAACCATCTGGATAATTATCATTATAGTTATAATATCCATCAAGAATAGCCTTTAGCTGTGTATCATCTGGGTGAAGATTTTCTATTGTGGTCTTTGCCATCTGGAAAGAAGCAAGGTTCTCACTTAACCAGGCTTCTATCTTAGATGACTGGTTACTTACCGATGACTCCAGCAAATTCTGTGAATAATCTTCAATTATGCCCGCTGATGCCTGATAAGCAATAAGCACAAGTACTGCTACGATAGCAATAACGACTGGCATTA
Source organism: Lachnospira rogosae (ex Hitch et al. 2025) (assembly GCF_040096455.1). Lineage (NCBI taxonomy): Bacteria > Bacillati > Bacillota > Clostridia > Lachnospirales > Lachnospiraceae > Lachnospira > Lachnospira rogosae (ex Hitch et al. 2025). The sequence continues at coordinate 81,884 of NZ_JBBMER010000005.1, forward strand.
TGCTTCCCAAAAGCCTGGCTTTGATTGATATTTTCCTTTGTTTCTTCATAGTTGAAAACCCCTTTCTTATGTATTCAATTGTATATAATTTTCACGCAAATACACTATATTTATTATATCACTTTACAATTATTTAACAATCTTTTTATTACAATTCACTATTGCCATTGCACATATAAACATTGGAAATGTTATCACTTCCAAAATGTTACCTGCACCCTGCACAGCATACACTAAAGCCGCCATTCCAAAGCCTGCAATTATATCTGGCACACCATGCTTTGCTGAATTGACCAATGTATGAATGAAAATAACTAATAAAATAATTACGCCGACACAACCCATCGTAACAAGCATTTGCAGCCATATGCTGTGTGCGTTATCAACTACATTTCCATATAAAATATCCCAGTGGCTGTCTGAATAATAGCTCAGATTCTTTCTAACCGTTCCCTCGCCCAATCCGAATATTTTATATATAAATGGATAATTCTTATAGCCATTGATAAGATTACTCCATATATAACCTCGTCCTGAACCCCAGCTATCTGTTATATAAAATGCTCCAATTTTATTAATATTATCACTAATCACACGGACTATGGCATATACTCCAAATCCACCTGCCATTACACAATATATTATCTGGACTATGCGGATTTTAATATTGTCAAGCAGCTTCTGCAATCTGTTATCACTAAGCACTATCAATACATATAACAGCAATAACACTACAATTATGATATTAAATATATTATTAGTTGATATAAGCCCTGACATTATATTACTAAGCTTCCTTACTTTATCCGGAATAATAAGCTTAATACACCCTGCAACACGTCCTGCAAGCAGAACTGCCGTAAGAGTCGCTATGTATTTTTTAATTAAAACCGCCGATTTAATTGAATATGGAAACAGAATAACCAGCGGAATTACAACAGCCACAAGTGCCATATCACTGTCGCATATTATAATTCCAATAATTCCAGATATTACTGCAATATAATAGAATATCTCCTTAGCTGCTGTTTCTGCCTTGTAATATGCAGCAATTGCAATAGACAATGTAAGTCCTGTATACATTCCATATACATTAATATTTCCAAGCGTTGACATATACACTGTCTGCTCTTTTATAGTAAGATTACTGAACAAATGCAATATATCAATATTCATATAATTAAACACAGCAACCAGATGTACCATAATCGAAGACGTCAGAATTAATATTACATCTATCTCTTTAAACTCATAACACTCCGAAACTGTCCAATAAAGCAATGCCACTGCAATAAAAAATATCATACCTATATATCTTGAACCTGCACCATATAAGGCTATATTCTTATACGGAGATACAAGATAAGATATTATCGAACTGGCTATCAATAATACCGAATATATAATATGCTTACTATTCTTTATATTGTAAATTATCTTTATATTGAAGTTTTTCTTTATATCTAAGGACTTCTTTGCCCCCGGATAATCACCAGACATAATTATTCTGAATACAACCTCATTAATAAGCATTGCAATCCAGCCAACAAGTGCAATAATAACAAAGAATACATATCTTGTCTTCGTAACATTATTAAGCTTATCTGTCATAACAAATGGGAATAACACCATCATAAGTATCACGGTAATCTTTCCTATATAATAACGCACATTTTCATATATATTCTGCTTATTCATCTTACTTCTTCCTTTATCCTGTCATCTTATTATATTTGATTATATTATTCATATCTTAATTATTTTATTTATATCTCGCACCACTATATTAAATACATATTAATATTATATTAAAATACTAAAAAATAAATATACTTAATATTAACATACATTCAGATATTAGTCATAAATATTATCCATAATTATTTTTAATATTTTCTTTTCAAGGATAAATTGTTATGGTATCATAGAAAAAATTTAATAAAAAGGAGACTCAAATGAACGAAAAGACTCAAAATCAGGAAGCTGTTCGTGATGCCCGCCAGCTCGGTATTCCTAAAATGCTTATACTTGGTATACAGCATATGTTCGCAATGTTTGGGGCAACTATACTTGTTCCAATACTTGTAGCAGGATACTTCCAGAGTGCGTGCAATGAACCTTTAACAAGAGGTCTTACAGTTTCTGTAACTTTATTCTGTGCTGGTATTGGTACACTTATATTCCATATATGTTCCAAATTTAAAGTACCCGCATTTTTAGGCTCATCATTTGCATTCTTAGGAGGTTTCTACACAGTTGCCAACTTAAATACAGGAATATATGCAGATATGAGTGCCAACGATAAAGCCGCTTATGCATGCGGTGGAATAGTTATCGCAGGTTTATTCTATCTTATTGTTGCCCTCATCTTTAAGATTGTTGGTGTCAACAGAGTTATGAGATTTCTTCCACCTGTTGTTACAGGTCCTATCATTATATGTATAGGTTTATCACTTGCTTCATCAGCTATTAACAATGCTTCTACTAACTGGCTTTTAGCCTTTGTTGCATTAGCTGTAATCGTTATATTTAATATATGGGGCAAAGGAATGTTTAAGATTATACCTATTCTTATGGGTGTAGTTATTTCCTATGTATTCGCATTAATACTTAATGCCTTTGGTGTTACTAACCCTGATGGTTCTGCAATACTTAACTTTGCTTCAGTATCATCTGCAAGCTGGGTTGGAATACCTAAGTTCCAGATATGTAAATTCGATATAACTGCTATACTTGTTATGGCTCCTATCGCAATTGCTACTATGATGGAACACGTTGGTGATATGTCAGCTATATCTGCAACTGTTGATGAGAACTTCATCGCAGAGCCAGGTCTTCACCGCACACTTATGGGTGATGGTCTTGCCACAGCATTTGCAGGTTTTCTTGGCGGTCCTGCTAACACAACTTATGGAGAAAATACTGGTGTACTTGAACTTTCAAAGGTTTATGACCCAGCAGTTATAAGAATTGCTGCTGTATTAGCTGTTATACTTTCATTCATCCCTAAGTTCTCAGCTATTATATCAACAATGCCAACTGCTATCATCGGCGGTGTATCATTTATGCTATATGGTATGATATCTGCTATCGGTGTAAGAAATGTTGTTGAAAACAGAGTTGACCTTACTAAGTCACGTAATCTTATAATCGCAGGTGTTATATTCGTATGTGGACTTGGATTTTCTGATGGTCTTACATTCACTATCGGAGAAACACATATCACACTTACAGCACTCGCTATCGCCGCTATTGCTGGTATTATCCTTAATGCAATTCTTCCTGGCAATGACTACAACTTTGGTGTTAATCCAGAAGGTGACCAGAGCCGTGGAGTATATGTAAGCAATACAGACAATAAATAAATATCTATATAATAATTGGCACAGGAAAGCAATGAACCATAAATATACATTTGCTTTTTCTGTGCCATTAATACTACAAGAATTAAAAACAGCCCGCCATAATGTATCTTAATCAGGTTAAGATACATTATGACAAGCTGTTTTATATTGAATATTATTATTTAGTACCAAATATTCTATCGCCAGCATCTCCAAGACCTGGGCAGATATAAGCCTGCTCATTAAGCTGTCTGTCCAGATGTCCTACATATATCTGTACATCCGGATGTGCCTTGTGAAGCTTCTCTAAACCTTCTGGAGCAGCTATGATACACATAAATTTAATCTTCTTACCACCATGCTTTTTAATCTGGTCGATTGCATCAACAGCAGAACCACCTGTTGCAAGCATTGGATCTGTAACTACAATAAGCCTTTCCTCAATTGGATCTGGAAGCTTGCAGTAATATTCGTGTGGCTCGTGTGTTTCCTCATCTCTGTACATACCAATATGACCAACCTTAGCTGTTGGAACAAGTGCAAGTATACCAGATACCATACCAAGACCAGCTCTTAATATTGGTACAATAGCAAGCTTTCTTCCTGCTATCATTGGTGTCATACAAGTTTCAATTGGTGTCTCAACTTCAATATCTTCAAGTTCAAGGTCACCCATAGCCTCAAACCCTTCAAGCATTGCTATCTCTTCTACAAGCTTTCTGAATTCATTAGTTCCTGTCTTCTTATCGCGAAGTAATGAAATCTTGTGCTGAATAAGAGGGTGTTCAAACACTGTAATATTCTCTTCGTTTCTTAAATCCATATCATTCTCCTTGCCTGTGCGCCGTACGCATTTTGTTTCATTATTTTATATAATACCATATATGCAGTATCAGGGTCAAAAGGTATTTTCCACCTGCCATATTTTTCTTTATTTTTACAGCATATTGTGCTAAACTGTCTTATGTTTGTATTTAAACTATATTATAAATCTATGAGGAAAAAAGTTATGGCTAAAAATACATTTTCTGTAAAGAATGATATGCAGTACCTTTTCAAACCTAAGGTATCACTCTCAAAAATCGAACGTAAAAAGAAACGCCGTGCATGGGCTTTCGCTATTGGCTCTGTGCTGGTTCTTATACAGCTTGTCCTGACAGTGTTATTTTTACTAAAAATGTTTAAACTTGATATTCTTCCGTTTAAATATTTATTTATGATTAATATCATACTTATATTATTAGTACTGTATGATTTTACATCACAATTCACGAAATCACACATACTAGGAAAGCTTATATCGGTTATGCTGTCCTGCCTTATATTATTCACATATCTGTTTGCCGCCAAATTTGACTCCGTACTTGACAAACTTGGTGCTGCCAATGTTGAGATAGACATTGTTGATGTGTGCGTGCTTTCAAATGACAAGGCACAGAACTTAAATGATGCAGCTAATTACAAATTTGCCATTAATTCAACTGCAAGCAATGCCAATATCAATACCTCCATTGAAAGCATTAGTTCAGAAACCGGCAAGACAATCAAGCCAACTGAATATACTAACTGGTCTAATCTTGTTAATGCACTTTATGATAATAAAAATGTTCAGGCTATCGTTATCAATCACTCTATGATGAGTATTATATCTCAGGAATTTCCTGATTTTGAGGATAGCATAAAGATAATTAAGACTTACGAATACAAAGAAAAGGTTGAACTTGATGCCTCTAATGTAAATGTAAAACGTGATCCTTTCATTATATATGTTTCAGGTATATCAAGTGATGATGGCGAAGATACCAAGCTTGCAAGCAAGGCATTAAGTGATGTTAATATTCTTGCAGTTATCAATCCAGAAACCAAGCAGGTATTACTTGTTACTACACCTCGTGATTCCTATATTAAAATCAGTAATTCATCAGGTGTAACCGGTTATGACAAGCTTGCACATGCAGGTTCTTATGGTGTCGATAAATCTATCGAAGCCCTTGAAAATCTGTACGGAATTAATATTGACTATTATGTAAAGATTAATTTTGCTGGTTCACAGGCAGTTATTGATGCCCTCGGTGGTATTACAATTGAATCAGAGATAGAATTTACCAATGGATGGGAAGCTGCTCCTGTTTCTTACCATTTTGTTCAGGGTGCTAATGAATGTGATGGAGAAAAGGCTATTGCTTTCGCAAGAGAACGTAAAGCCTTTGCAGCTGGTGATTTCCAGCGTGGACGTAATCAGACAGCCGTTATTAAAGGTATTATTCAAAAGGCCACATCACCTGCAATACTTACACGCTACTCAGCAGTTATGGATACAGTTAGTGATATGTTCTTAACAAATATACCTTCAAGTGCAATATCTGACCTTGTAAAGTTACAGTTAAGCAACAGCACACCTTGGAATATACAGACATACAGTATATCTGGTAAGACTGATGAATATCGTCATCTTGAGGTATCTAATGTATATGGTGCTTCTATCGTACTTCCATACGAAGAAGATATAAGCACAGCAACCAAGCTTATGAATAAGGTTATCGCTGGTGAAACCTTCGATGTTGACACATACCTTAATTCAGATAACTAATAAGCTTTATTAAATAATATTTAAAATAAACACATATAAATCCCCATTGAAAGCAAACATTTCAATGGGGATTTATATGTTAAATATTAATTTGTCATAGATAATTATATGTCACTACTATAAATATAAAATTATGTCCAGTTATATGTAGTTACATAATAATATCTATATCGCACTACCTGTATCTACTATCTGGTAGGCTTCAATCTTGAACTGGTCTTCTGCACCTATTCCAACAAATCTACAGCCATACATATACTCGTCATTCTCACAAGAATCTCTGTGTAGAATTTCAACTACAACGTAAAGCTTTTCGCCATTAGCAAGAGTTATAACCGTGTCATAAAAAGAATTAACTTTAAAATCATAGCCAGACTTAAATGCTATCCCACCTTTAGATATGTCTACAACGTGAACATCAGCTTTATTTTGAATACGATCTGCGGCATTTACCCCTAGCTGATTAAGTGATACCGTTACATCTATATCTGTTCTCCTTGCTTTTCTCATCTCAGCACCCATATTACATCCATCTCCCATTCAATATAATATAAAATTGTATAATACTTGTATATATTATCACATTATTCGACATATTTCTATTATTTATAATATTTTATTACATTTTTATTAATTTTGTATAAATTAATATTTTATTGTTGTGCTAATTTTACAAGGCGTTTATTCTCGTACATATGCTTATCCGCCCTGTCAAACAATGTTCTAAGCGTACATTCTGTATAATCATCAGAAAATGCCCAGCCATACGCATAACTTATCTTAATATTCTTTCCGTGGTCGTTAAAATCGTCAACCTCTTCCTTTAACTTTTCAAGCAAGCCAATAACATCTTCCTTAGGCATATCCCTGATAACTGCAACAAACTCATCTCCGCCATATCTTCCAACAAATTCCTTTGACGGTATGACATTTCTTAATATATTGGCAAAATTAACAATCAACTGGTCACCAACAGAATGTCCTAATGTGTCATTTGCAATCTTCAGATTATTAAGGTCAAACATTATACAAGCAACATTCCTGTCAAGAAATCTTAAATCGTGGAATACCTCTTCACATCTGCTCTTATTAGGAAGTCCTGTATGAGCATCCAGATATGCTTTCTGTTCAAGCACTTTATTCTTTCTTACAATTATAATTGCCTGTATCATCTGAATAATTATAAGTAAAAGCAGCCCTGCCATATCAATAACTGTAATTGTCTCTATAAAATGGATATTGTCGGCTATGCCCTCTGAATATCTTTCTGCCGCAGATACTGTCTGGTCTGCAAGCGAAAAATACATCTCACTCATATCAACAATATCTGAATTATCAACTCCGTTTTCCCTTACATTATTAATCTCATTCTTAAGCTTACCCCAGTAATCAATCTGTATATCAAGCTTCTTCTGGTAGTCTGTATCGCGTAAGCTTACAAGATTATACTCACCATCTTCATACTTCAAATCTGCAAGGACATCATCAAGATATTCTATTAGCTCATCATCGGAATTACCGATAACTTCAAGCTTAACTACCCTCTGTGTTGCACCTCTCACAAGTCCTGCATAATTAATTACTCTTGCAGTTCCCTGAAGATTTTTAATCTCTACCATCATATTAGCAACCAATACAATAAGTATAATAATCAATGCACTCTGTATCATCATATTTACTGTTCTTATCTTACTGTTTTTCTTAAGATCTTTATTAACCATTATACTACCTTCTTAATCTTTATTAGCTCTCAATTAAATATTATAAGTTCCAAACATAAACTGCATTATACAATATACCTTTATACAAGGCAATAGAAGTTTATGAGAAAAGTATGAATAATTAGGGACTAAAGTACTATATCTGTACCTTAGTCCCTGTAGTATTTACTATATATTTATATTTCAAATATAGAATAATATTACATTGCTATAATATAATCAATAATAACAGCATTAAACTGCATAACTATAAGCCCCAGTCTGCCCTGCTGTCTTCCTGCTTAGAAGACACCCCCTCTGCAAGTACCTTTAATTCAAAATGTGCATTTTCTGGAATATCACCTGCATATGTGACATTATTAATCAAACGTGAGGTCATATCCCCCGGTGCAACCGGCACACTATAATAATAATATCTCTCATTATCATCAGATGAAGAATTATCCATATAGAACCAGCTTCCGGTTAAATCTTCATTATCCTGAATATCTTTATTGACATCATCTTTACTCTTTAACTCATTGGCATAAGAATAACTGACCTTGCCCCTCATATCAACAGCGGCTATATTTCCTGCAATTCCCGCCTTAATATTTTCCTTGCTGTCATCGTATATAATCATAGGTACTAACCTTACTCTCACATAAGTATCAGTTGTAGGATACTCCTCTGAATTAATATTCTTTACAGCTATTTCTTTGGTTCTCGTAGTATTGTCGTCTTTGATTCTATCATAAACGTCATTAATATTATCCGTAAGCTGTTCACCCATATCTTCATATATTATTGTATTATCATCGGTGAATTGCTCAACTACACCTATATTAACCACCGCACCTGCGAACTGGTTAGCCACTGTCACTGTCCTTGCATTAAGCAGTGCATAAGCAGTCCCGGCAGCAGCACTCATAAGTAATACAGTTATTCCAGCCACCAGTGCAGTCTTTTTTAACTTTCCCATATACTTCTGACTTCCTTCCAGTTATTTTTTCTAATTATTACCTCTTATGAACTTTATAAATTTTATAACCTGTAAACCATTCATAATATACAGTATAACTATTGAGAAGCTTAATACCTATAAGGCTCTCTCTATCTTAAAATGTATCCAAGATATGGCACGTTTAGCACCACTTTCCCCACAACCTTATCATAAGCTACACTTCCGCCATCTTCTATCTCATTCGCATCTCCTTTGGTTCGAAAGCTCTCAGTGTCATCATCTTTATCAACAACCCTGTGTGTGACGACTGTATTATCATTAATATAAAATGTAATAACATCACCAACCTCAATATCATCAATTAATGATTTTTCCACATATACAACACTTCCAACGTGATATTCAGGCTCCATGCTTCCCGACAGCACCTTATAAGTCTTAAGTCCCATAAGCCTTGGAATATATAGAACTGCCGCCATAACCAACACAATCACCAACAGAATATCCGTGACAATTTTTATAAACTTTTTCATATTCCCCTCTCGTGCATTATCTTATAAACTTATTAACTGCTGATGCTGCATCTCTTAACCAGTTATAATTCTTCTTAATAACATTGCTAAAATCTGCCTGTGCCTTATCTCCATCAGCAGTATTTCCATAATGCAGTTTATCAAGCCCGAAGAATTCCGGTTTTGTGCCATCTATTCTCTTTCCTATAAATATATCCTCACATTCCTTATAGGAGTCATTGCCAGAATAGTTATCACTCTTTTTAATTAAGGTATATTCCGGTGTCCAGCTTTCTTCCTCTATAACACTATAAAAGCCTTTCTTTAAACCAGTCACTGTACTTGTCGCTGACAATACATCACCATTGGCATCAAATGAAGCTGTGGCATAGAATACCGCCTCTAATGCACCCTTGTTCTCTGTATTATCTTCATTCACAACACCATACTGCTCTATTCTGAATATAAATGTCTGGTTAGCTCTTATAACTTTGTTATCAATATACTGCTCATCAATATATTTAGTTATATCAAGCTGCCCCTTAACAACCTTTATTCTATAGCACGCACAATCACTGCCATAATGATCACCTGGCTCGTCATTGTTGTATATTATGCTGCTTGCTATATGTCCATCTGTATTAATAGTACACTCATCGCTATTACTTACAGGTGTTACATTATAAAATCCTTTCACATAATATACGCTGTCACTTCCTGTGCTGGCATTACTATTAATTCTGTTAATAACATCTGCCTTAGTTATAACACTTCCTAATGTTCCATTATTATCCTCATACCACTCCGTATAATAATCCTGCTCTGTTAATGCATTTCCGTCTTCACGGATATTGCCGTTAAGTTTGAACATTTCGGACATTTCATAATCTGCTGAGGTAATATTTTCTCCGTAAAATATTACATTTTCCCTGCACTTAAGAGTTCCGTTGACTTTTACATTAACCGTCGGTGTATCGAATTCCTTAATACCTCCATTGATAATTACACCAGAAGCCGAAGCATTAGTCGTGACATTATTACCACCTATATAATTGTCCTTTGCCTTTACGAATATGCTTTTCTCCCAGGTATACAGCTTACTATCAGAATACTGTACTGACTGGTTATCCCATTCTACATACAGAAGATTTCTTTCCTTATCATACTTTATATTACCGCCATTCACACTGTATGGCTGGTCAGCCGCTTTATCAGCCGTAACTATCTCGTTATTATCAGCTATAATGTCAAATCTCGAATCAATGTAATCTCTTATTATTACATTATTAATCACATCACCTTCTGCATAGCTTCCATTATTATTGCTGATACCTGTCATAAGATTAATCTTATATGTGCGGTTATCCCAATCCTCTACCCTTACCTGCTTATCAACGATAAAATCCTCTATGCTTACATTTCTTGTATTGACAATACTGCTGTTAAATACATTTTCAACCGCATAACTCTTCTTGCCGTCTATATACTGTACTTTAGTTCTTGTAACAGCAATTACATTTCCACTGTTGTCAGTGAGTGTGGCTATAGCTGTTGAACTGTCATTCTCATCAAGTACAACCTCGACATTGTATTCCTCACCTGAACCTGTGTAGCCGTCTGGTGCTGTTATTTCTTTTAAAATGTATTTTCCAACTGGAAGATTATCAAAGCTTACTATACCATTCTTATCAGATACACTTGTTTTAGTTAAAGCATTTTCCTTATTATCTTTACTTGTAATTCCAAACACTGCATTAGCAAGCCCATTACCTCTATCATCAATCTTTTTAAAATTAAGATTGCCACTATCCGCAATATCAATTCTTGCTGAATTAGGAACAATAAACTTCATATTACAGTTAGAGGCATTACCACCTCTCTCCATATAAAGAACTGTTATTGTGTGGTTAGTTGACATATTTACTTTATCCCTGCTTGCAACAGTCTGTAATTCCCTCGCTATAGGCCCTGTCTGCCAGAGGTCTACATCACCGCCACATTCAGGATGTATTCCACCAAGATCAAGAACAAGCTCACCATCGACAAATACCCACAAATCATCATCACCTGTGAACTTATATAAAAGGTCGCCTGTATAACCATTAAGCGAGAATGAAATATCATATCTCATTCCAAAATAATAGTTAGTACCCTTCTGTCCATCAGCCGCATTATAACCGCAGTCTAACACATTGGAGTCCGCATTATTTAATGGGAAGAAATTATCTCCCGCCAATGTCACATCGCCTGATGGCGAAGTTACGCTTTTTAATGTGTAAGTGCTGCTGTCATTACCATTATCCTGTTTATCAAATGTCAATTTATAATTGTTATATATTGTCTTTCCTGTCTTCTTAGCATCAGAAAATAATCCCGGCTCATCAACATTGAACAATACATTTTTATAATTTTCCTTATCAAGCCCATAAATAATTCCCTGCGAAGCATTCATATAATCTTTTTTTACTCCGCTGAATGAGCCTGTTGTCTTAATTCCACCATTGTAATATATACAGGTGTTGACATTAAGTCCATTAACGTAACAATTGTGCTGGTTAGCCCTGAAGTTCTGGTCTATGGTTCCAACAGTCAGCTTTGGCTTTCCATTGTCAGCGTAATTAGATGAAGTATTAATACTTCTCTTTGGATATTCCTTATAACCCCAGCCATACACATTTCCTTTATATGGTGCAACTACATAATCATAAAATGTGCAATATCCCTCAAGCACGTTATCTGATGCCGCCAATTTACTAACACCTGGTGTATCCGCATTTCCCGTAGTATCTGTACTACCTGCCTTATCCATATTTCCTGTAGTGTCTGTACCTTCTGATGTATCTGCACTTCCTGCCTTATCATTAGAATACACCTGTATTGCATTAACATTTTTTATATTACTGCTGCCTGCTCCAAATGCTGTATACATCATTGCTGTTATAGCTGTCACACACAATAACACACACATCACAATAGAAACAATAACCTTCCTGTGCTTCCAGTTAATTCCCATGTCAGCTCCTTTCACCTTTCCATTACTACTGTATTCTTTCTATTGCGTACTCTATACTCTCATCAAGCTTTTTTACTCTAAGATTTCCTTTAATCCTTCTGACAACAACTAACGCATTGTTATAATCACACTGCGTAAGCATAATCACATACTGCCATTTATTGTACTGTGAAATCAGATCTCCTTCCCTTAATGAAGCCAGCAATGTATTCTTTATATGTGCGCTGTTCCTGCCATTTACAGTGACAAGCACAATTGTAAAAAAACAATTACTTCTCTGTCTTCTTCTAAGTTCCAATTCAAAGCTTTTCTTAAAACTATTATAATCGCAGAATAAAGCCCCCTTTATAGCTGTCCTGCCTGCATAAAGCTCTCTTCTTACAGTCCTTATATCCGATCTGGCTGAATGCGTCATTATAAGAAGCTGGTTATATAGTTCCATTAACTTTCTTCCAGGGCTTACATTAAGCTGTTCTTTTAACAACTCCTTCACCTTCTCATAATGCCCAGCCGCTTCTGCTATTTTATTCTTAGCAATCAGTGACTTAATATAATAGAATTGTATATCTTCATCTAATCCATCTATCATTATGGCTCTATGTCCGATTTGTTCAATCCTGTCATAATCACCCTCACCATATAAATCCTGCAATACATTTTTAACAACCTCTAGATACCTTGAATGATAATACACGCTGAATGTGACAACCCAGTATTCATATGAATATTTATTAAAGAATTTCTTTTTATAAATGTCTATTGCATAAGCACTGTATGATATACGCTCTTTAATATCCGGCTCACATTCTGCCCTGTTGCACAGCTTCTCGAACTGCTCAGTATCTATAACTGTATTAACATTATCATTCCAGCAGTAGCTTCCCATTAATGTCTTTATAGGGTTGATTCCAAGCTGGCTTTTTAATACGCTTCTTGCCCTGTATACAAGATTTTTAAGTGCATTGACAGGGTCGTCACATTCACCCTCTGTCCAAAGGACATCAGATAACTCCCCGACACTCACAACATTTTCCTTATGACATATAAGATATGCCAGAAGTCTTGTCACCTTATCAGAATTGATACTCTTTTGTGAAAGCTCTTTATCTTTATAAGTGATTTTAAAATCATCTAAAAACGTAACTTTCAACTCCTGCGTATCAGTTTCTGATTTATACATTATTACTGCCTGTTCCTCTGCCTCATTACAACAACACCAGCTATTCCTGCTATGCCTGCAAGTGCCACAATTATATATAATAATATATTATTACTATCACCTGTCTTTACCGCTGTAATCACATTATTGCTTACTGTATCCTGCAAATCTGGCTGTTCTGCATTAACCGTAATCTCCAACTGTCCCTGCTTATTCATATAAGAATTGTCCATAGAACGACCATCTATATACAATACAAGCTTTATATCACAGCTCTCACCCTTACTTAATTGTGCAATCCTGACATCTTCATCAAAAAACGACTTGTCAGACTGTGTCTTACTGCTGTTACCTATAAGTTCATTATAAAAAGGCTCTGTATCTGTGTTTTTATAAATCTTAATTCCATATACTGCCGTCTGATCTCCAGTTCCTTTATCTGCAAGGTTATCAAGAACTTTTCCATTAATATAGAATTCCATATTCTCTGCTGAACTGTTGGATATCTTAATAACTGAACTTCTCTCCTCTCCTGGAAGCATATCCCTGTACTCAAGATTTTTATCAATCACTACGAATTTCTTAGCTGTTTCATCAAGTGTTATAACCGTATCATCTGCCAAGACTTTAACATATGGCACTGCAATAACAACTACGGCAGATACTACCGCCACTAATTTCTTTAAAAGCATATCTCCTCCTACCTGTCAGATACAGCTTTAAGGCTGCCATCATCACCTAATTCAGCTTCAACTCCCCATTCTGTCAGCATAGCATCACCGGCCGCAACTGTCTGGACTGCTTCTGCATCCCAATTAATATTAATAGTCTTTCCGCTGTATTTATTAGTGTTCTCAGATTTCGAATCAAAGAGTATTATTGAATCCATAAGCTCTGGTGTTCTCTCACCTGGATTTAATACCTTATTATAATATACATATACATTTTCACTATCTGTATGATTATCGGGTACTATCCAATCATCTTTATTAATCATATTGATATTAACCCAGTTATCCTTGCTAATCTTTACACGGACATATTGTGCCTTCTCTCCACTATTAAGCACAGATACTCTCTGTTCAATAGTGTCATCTATTGTGTTAATTCCGTTAGTCTGCATATTGCCCTTATCATCAATTCCCGCACCACTTACACACAAGCTTAAGTCTAACGAAGATGTCGTAACTGTCTTATCAACGTATGCTGACACACGATTTTTTGCCATTGTCTTTCCCGTGTATAAACCAGCAATAACAAGTATTGCCGTACCAACTAATATGAATCTTTTCATATACTTCCTCTCATTTCATTTAATTAAGGGGCAAATTATTAATCTGCCCCTGACATCATTACATTTATTATTATATTGGGCTAGTGTAATATATATGACAACTTTTGCTGCATATTAATAACGCTTGAATTACTTTAAGCTTTTTTCAATAGCCACATTGCCCCATCCTGTAATATTACCAGCTTCATCAGTTACAGGTGTAAAATTATCAGACTGGATAAATTCTGCCTTAACGTTAATATTAAATGTTATTCCTGCAATCTCATTGCCCCATTCTGTTGGAATAGTAACTTTAGAGAATACTTTTGATGAATTGATTGCTCCTGTTTTATTAGAAAGTATCTCATTATAGTAATAATAACCATCCTCTGACTTAGTCCAGCCAGCACTAATATCAAGATTATTCTCAATAGCTAATGCCTGCTCCTTAGTAAGTCCCTCATAATTAATGCTCACTCTTACATAAGCATCTTCTGACTCTTTATCAAGTGTCACTGTCGGATCTTTATCAAGCACATCACCCGGCTTTACATTCGTATAATCTTTACCTGTCGTATTATCATCTCGCATATGCTCATCTGTTTCTGTCAAAGTTCCTGTAACGTGTCCTATAGTTATTACATTTGCTCTTGTATCCTTATCTGTAAAATATGCAAGTGTTCCGTAAGTCACCCCTGTAATACAAAGTATCAAAGCTGCTACACCGGCAGTTAATTTCTTCTTATTAACCATATAACCTCTTTCCTGAATAAATAAATATTATACTGTTATTGTTCAATTCCAATGATATAATACAATTTCAATAATATAACGCAAAAAGCACTGTCCGATTTATTCAATATAATACATTTTATTAGAACTGTGCATCAGCAGATGTCTTGCTGTTTACAAGCTTGATAAGTTCTGGCTGTGCCTCGTTGTAATCAGCAAATGTTGATGCCTGAACTGCAAAACCTGTAACCTTGATATTGAATGTAGGAAGTGTACCTGCACTTACAATGTTACCATCTGCATCCTTGTATATAACAGTTGGGTCGTACTGTTCCTTAGTTGTATCAATTATTGATAACTTATTGCCGTCTGCATCACACTTATAGATAGTTGTTGTCTTAGCTGCACTTGACCATTCTTCTGTTATTCCAGCATTAACTGTAACATTGTTAAATAATGCTTCTGTTGACTCTCCTGCTTCAACGGCTGTCATATATATCCACACTTCACTTCCGTCTGAATTGACTGTCGCCATTTTCCAGTTATCATTGTCGTAATCTGTAATTGAGGCATATTTTTTAAATTCTTCTGCACTCATAAGATTGCCCTTATCATCTAAATAATCAACCTTAACTGCCATATAGACAGGCTGATCTGATTCGTTATTCATAACAGGATTTTTCTTTATTACATCTCCTGGAAGATAATTCTTTCCTGAATCACTGGTCCATTCTGTTTCTGTAAGTGTTGTTGTAATATTACGGCTTGAAGTAAATGTATTGGTCTTAGTTTCTGTTACTGCATTAAGATATGCTAATGTACCTCCTACTGCAAGACCTGCTGAAAGTACCATAGCTGCTGCTGTTAATGTAATCTTCTTACAAGTTGTCATAATAATTAATCCTCCCTAACAATACTCATTTCCAATAACGAATTCTTCGCTTCCTCTACTGATACGCCCTCTGCCTGAACTGCATATGCCGTAACCTTGATATTGAACTCAGGTAATCTCTTAGTTGTGTTATCTGCAGTAATTTCATTGCTTAAATGCACTTTAGTAAATAAAGGCTTTGAAATATTTTCTTTAATATCTGTGTTGGCATTATCTTTATCAAGCGGCTTATTATACATATACATAAGCCGGCTTGCATATTCATCATTTTCTAAATCTGAATTGGCATTTCCAATAAATGTCCAATCTTTAGACCAGTCAATTCCTGCATTAGCAAGCTCTGAACCTCCATAAAGATATCTGTCAGCAAATTCCCTGAATGTGAGTTCGTTATTCTTCTCATCAAAGAACTGAACCTTTAATGCCACATATGCACTGATACTTTCATCATTAAGGCTTACGGTTGGGTCTTTATCAATTGTCTGCCCCGGCACATATACCTTAGCTGCTTCTTTTCCATATCTCTCCCATTGCGGTTCTGTCAGGTCAATACTTATGGATTTATCCGACGCAAATACATTGGTCTTAGTTTCTGTTACCGTCTTTAACAAAGCGTATGCAGCCATACAACTGACTGACACAACTGCAATAACAGAACACACTAACAACAGTATCTTTTGCTTACCTTTCATACAGTGCTTCCTTTCTTTATTTACTTTACTGCGGTATTATTACCCATTCTGGTCACACGAAAGTCACACAGGAAAATATTTACAAAAAAATCAGTGATAAGATTTCTCTTACCACTGATTTTTCTTACCACTGATTTCTTATACTAATTTATTCAAGTGAACTGTCACCTGTAACGTAATCAATCTTTACACCAGGCTGGACATTATAGCAGAATACATTATATGAAATTCCCTCTCCATTATCCTCAACAGACTCAGCCTCCATAAGTACTCCATCTGCAAGCAGGTTATCTCCTGTAAATATCGGTGTAACCCTGTACAGAACGTGATTATTAGTTTCTTTAATATAGTCTGCTACCATATTTTCAAATAAAAGCATACCATCAACATTAAGATATCTCGTTCCTGTTATAAGATTATTCTTGTTGGCATTCTCTGCTGTAAGCTGGTAACCTATAAGATGACATCTGTTATAAAGATATTTTCCGTCTACTATATCATATTTTACTGTATGCCAGCCTGTAGGTTTTACAGAACCTATTGAGCCACGTTTCTCTGTTGGCATTAAGTCTTTTCCTATGCTTGCATAAGCTACTGTACATCTTCCAAGCTCGTCTAACTCACCATAATACTCAAAAGAGTCCGCTGTCATATCATTTTCTGTAAAAAATGGTTCATTATTATTAACTATAACATATGGACTGTCACTGTATTCTGGTAATGTAGCACGCCAGTCCGCACTATCCGTTCCCGCCGCTAATGTATCATTCTTATCTGCGGAATTATTCTTATTGGAGGAATTACTGCCACCTGCCTTATCAGTCTGTACAGTTGTACTCTCATTCTGTGACGGGTTAATGCTGTCTGCAATATCAGCACCTGAACAGCCTGCTAAGCTTAATACTAATGATAAGACAAGAATTAATGCAGACAGTACCTTACATAGACGCTTATTTGACGTATTAATTTTTTCTTTACTTGACAATATTCTATTTAACATAACTTCACAATAATTACACCTTACTCCTTATATATATTTCTTCTGTTATTTTATCGTGGGAATTACCCTCAAATTCCGATACATTTTCCAATTGGTAATTATCAAGCATTGCTGCCGGAAATGTAACGTCTGACGGATATTTTCTATTCCACTTATACACATAAATCTTACTTATGTTATCCTGTAACTCATTTATATCAACATTTTCCACAAAACAGTAATCTTGCGCCTGTGCCTCTGTATATGAATTATCCACGATAATATTATCTTTAGAAGTATCAAATAACTGACTGCTGTACTCAGACACCCATATTCTATTAGTTCCTGCAATATCAAGAATCCTCTCAATAAGCCTGATATCCTTGCTCTGTCTGCGTTTATTAAACATCATTCCGTTATTATCATCAATTGTTACAATTGCTATCATAATTCTTTATTTCTTTCCTGATATTTTCTTTAAATATTCATTCTTTAACTCATTCTGTTCCTTGAGCCTTTTAATCTCATTGTTAAGCATCTCTACATACTCATAAGCAAGCTTAACGCCGCCTCTTACAGCTATATCCTCGTGCTTACTGCAATCATCAAGCCACTGCAAGAATGACTTTTCTCTCAGGTTATTATATGTATTATCATCCTGTATAAACATACTGTGCCTCATTTCTATATTATTATTTCAAATACTATTTTCTGCATTATCCCTACAATTATTATAAGCGGTACTATTTAAGAAGCCACTCTATTTCTTCTTTATATGGTGGCTTTGTCTTCTTGTCTGAACCTTCCTCGGCAAGCCAAGGTGTCTCTAATATCTTTGGCACATCAATAAATCTTTCATCGTGTACAAGTCTGTGAAGTGTTTCATACCCGATACTTCCTTTATCAATATTGGCATGTCTGTCCTTGTGTGCTCCCAATGGATTCATACTGTCATTAATATGAAATACCGCTATCTGGTCAAGACCGATTACCTTATCAAATTCTTCAAATACTTCATCATAATGATTGACAATATCATATCCTGCATCATTAACGTGACAAGTATCAAAGCATACTCTTAATCTGTCTTTCTTATCAACACCATCATATATTGCTTTTAGTTCTTCAAATGTACGCCCAACTTCGCTGCCTTTTCCTGCCATTGTTTCAAGGGCAATATAAACATCGTCATCATTCTGGTTAAGCACCGTATTAAGACCTTTTATAACCTGTGCAATTCCTGCTTCCACCCCTGCATTAACGTGACTTCCCGGATGAAGCACCATAATGCGGCTTCTCATTGCCGCTGTACGGATTATCTCTTTTTCAAGGAATTCAACTGCGAGCTCATATGTCTCTGGCTTAACAGTATTCGCAAGGTTAATTATATAAGGAGCGTGTACCACGATTTCCTCAATTCCGTGCTGTCTTGCGTATTCCCAGCCAGCTTCTATGTTAAGCTCTGATATATCTTTACGTCTGGTGTTCTGTGGTGCACCTGTGTATAACATAAATACATTAGCTCCATATGAAGCGGCTTCCTTAGCTGATGCTAAGAACATTTCTTTTCCTGCCATTCCAACGTGACAGCCTAATTTTATTTTACTCATTCTGTGAGACTCCTGTTTCTAATATTTCTTAATTTCTTATTTTTTAAGCATATAATATTATAAATTATATACTCCACCGTGCAAGTGTAAGAAATCTATGCTTTCTTACACTGTCGGGCGTTCGCCCTATAGGATAAAAGAATAAAAAAGTACTTTGTGCAAGCACAGTTCTTTTTTTATTCTTTTATCCTGCACGGCTCATTGCTTACGCACATTATAGCATAAATTATGACGGATAATATGTCAAAACCAAATTATCCAGTTGGGATATTTTATAATATTTCATTAAAAAAGAGATATTGATACGCTAATCAATATCTCTTATTATGCATATAAAATATTATTTTAATTAATTTCTCTTATCAGGCTTAAAAATCCTGTTCTTAATAATTAAAGCATTGCACCATAATCTGTTACTATAATCTGGCCTGTTATTGCTTTGGCTTCATCGCTTGCAAAGAATATAATAACATTAGCAACATCCTCTGCTGTACAAGATGGTGCTTTAATATCACTATGGTTCATCATAGCACCTATCATATCCGGGTCAAGTGCCGCTGGGTCTGTTCCCATAGTCATAGGTGTAATTATATTGCCTGGACATATGGCATTACAACGAATTCCGTCTTTCTGAAATCTTAATGCTGTATGCTTGGTAAGTCCTATAACTGCCGCCTTAGAAGCTACATATGCAGCTCCTCCACAGCCCTTCTCACCTGCTACAGAAGCTACATTTACAATTGATGCACCGCTCTTCATTCTCTTAGAAGCAGCTTTCATACAACGCATAGTTCCTTTTTCATTAGTTTCAATAATTCTATCCATATCTTCATCAAGAAATCTGTCGATTGGCTTAAGTCCCTGCTCAAGAATACCTGCATTATTAACAAGTATATCTATCTTTCCATACTTATCCATTACCTTCTGCATAAGTGCCTCTGGGTCTTCAGGCTTTGATATATCTGTTGATACAGCATATACTTCACCACCTGCCGCTGTAATCTCATCAGCAACTTCCTTTAATGCCGCCTCTCTTCTTGCTGTGATAACAACTGTAGCTCCCTCTTTTGCAAATAACTTCGCTGTAGCTGCTCCAACACCAGAGTTACCACCTGTAATAACTGCAACTTTACCGTCTAAACGTCCCATAATAATCCTCCATTCTGTTCACGAATATTCTACTATATATACAATTTGCACATATCCTTTTGCATATATATGCTCGTTATGTATAATATTGTACAATTATATTATCTATTTGTAAACATTATCTGACAATTTTTTACAGATATATATAGGCCTCATTCGCTCCCCGAAGCTTATATATTGCTTTCAACCATCTTACAACCGCTCTTTTGGAATATTTAAAATGTGTTCTATGACTGAGTGAAATATACTTAGCATTACAGCTTTCTATCTTCCTTAACTGTTCAAGCAGAAGTCCTGCGTTGTATCTTCTGAATTGCGGACCTGTTGCCGGATAAAGTGCATCACCAACATAACATATGTCTTTAACCTCCAACGCAAGACACCCCTTTGCGTGGCTTGAAGCTATTGGAAATATACGAAGCATTATATCATCATCTATATACAAATCATCTGTAACAATCTCACCCGTTCCTGTATATCTTAATGTATTCTTTCCCTGATACATATTCATAAAATGTATATCAGACACATTTTTTATATGGTCTGGGTGAAAATGTGACAGAACTATATTAATATTTTTTCCAGCCTGATTATAAGAATTAATCATTGCCGGTATATCAGAATGGCTTCCTGTATCATAAAGCCATATATTATGTCCGGTTTCTACAATTACAACTGTACACGACAACGGATTTCTTGTCGGCGTAATATAACTTATATTCTCATCTTCCCTGACTAATGATACTTTTTCAACAACTTGTGAATTCATATTACAGAATTATTCCTTTAAGATTATCCTGAATTCCTTTTGCAATCTCAGGCTTATTCATTGAATATATATGAATATTCTTAACACCATTAGCCAGCAGGTCTATAATCTGGTCTGAGGCATATATAACCCCCGCCTGTTTCATAGCATTTTCTGTATCACCATATTTATCAATAATATTCTTAAATCTTTCCGGCACATTGCAGCCTGATAATTTAACAGCATTCTTAACCTGTGCTCTCTTGGTAATAGGCATAATTCCCGGTATTATTGGAATATGTATGCCAGCTTCCCTTACCCTGTACATAAAGTTAAAGAAAATGTTATTATCAAAGAACATCTGTGTTGTAAGAAATTCACAGCCTGCCTTAACCTTTTTCTTAAGACCATTAATATCATCAAACTTATTCTTGGAATCTGGATGTACTTCTGGATAACACGCACCACCAACACAGAAATCACCTGTCTTTTTAATCAGTTCTACAAGCTGTGAAGCGTGTTGAAATTCTGTAAATACTTCTCCGTCATAATCTTTAGGAATATCTCCGCGGAGTGCAAGAATATTTTCAATTCCAGCCTGCTTCATCTCTGTTAAAGCTGTATTAATGCTTTCTTTAGTTGCACATACACAAGTAAGATGTGCCATTGCTGGAACCTGATACTGCTTCTGGATTTCACTTGCAAGTTTAATTGTATTGCCCTTAGTGCTTCCTCCCGCTCCATATGTAACGCTCATAAAGCTTGGTTTCAATGAGGCTATATGTAAAGCTGCCTCCTTAACCATCTCAAAATCCGTGTCTTTCTTTGGTGGGAATACCTCCATTGATAATGTTTCCTGTTCCCTGTCTATAATATCTCTTATCTTCAATATCTTTTACCTGCCTCGTCTGTATCTTTACTTACTATCTGATTAATATAATTACTTTAATCAATACAATTATTTTAACTATATTAATCAATTAAATTATTTTAACCATTACAATTATTTTGATTAATATAATTATGATAACTCTATTATTTATATAATTCAATAAAATGCGCTAAAAGATTAATAATTACTATGGAAGCTTTAATTATAATGTGCTATTATATAGCCTGTTTTTCATAATACTAATTATTTATAAGGAGGTTCTATGTTTCAGTCATTCGAAGCTAAACACCCTAAGTTCTATCAGGTGTTCAGGCTTTTTATTATTACATTTGCATCAATATTATATGCGTGGAATTTGCGCTGTTTTGCTAAGACCGCAGGACTTTTCCCTGGAGGATTTTCAGGACTTTCCCTGCTTTTACAGGAAATAATCATTAAGTTCTTACATATAACTATACCTTTCAGTATATTTAATATTGCACTTAATCTTTTTCCTACTTATATTGCATTCAAATACATCGGAAAGAAATTTACCATTTACTCAATTATAGTTATATTTTTATCAAGTATATTTGTGGATATTCTTCCACCTTATGTATTCACTAATGACGTGCTTTTGATAAGCGTGTTTGGTGGAATTATCAATGGATTTGCAATAAGCTTATGCCTTAACGCTGGTGCAACAACCGGTGGTACAGATTTTATAAGCATATTCTTATCACACGAAAAAGGAATAGATGCCTGGAACTATATTCTGCTTGGAAATGTTGTAATGCTTGCTATTGCCGGTGCTATGTTTGGCTGGTCAATCGCTCTTTACTCAATCATATACCAGTTCTGTAGTACTCAGGTTATCCAGTGGTTATATAAGCGTTACAAGAAGGAAACTCTTTTTATTATCTCAGACAAGTCTGATGAAATATACCAGATTATTAAAGAAACTACTCATCACGATGCTACTCTATTCAAGGGAGTTGGCTGTTATGAAGGCAGGGAAAAGACACTTCTTTACTCTGTAATTCATTCAGAGGCAACAAGACAGCTTATACCGCTTATACGAAGTGCTGATCCTCACGCCTTTATAAATATAGTTAAAACCGAAGAACTAGATGGACGTTTTCACGATATCCCTCACGATTGATTATCTCCACTCAACATCTCCAGCTTCAGCTACAGCCTTTCTTAAGCCAGCAAGACGATTAATTGCTTCATTAAGTGTATCGTCCTGCTTGGCAAAATGAAATCTTATAAGATTATGTACATCTTCCCTAAAGAAGCTTGAACCCGGTACTGCCGCAACCCCTACATACTGTGCCAGCCATTCACAGAACTTCACATCATCTTTTACTCCAAATTCACTCACATCAACAAGCACATAATAAGCACCCTGTGGGTCTGTATATTTTAAACCAAGCTTTTCTAAACCGCCGACAAATACCTCTTTCATATGTGCATAATGTGCCGCAAGTTCATCATAATACTTGTCATCGAATTTCAATCCAACTGTTGCGGCTTCCATAAGTGGTGCGGCCGCACCTACTGTAAGAAAATCGTGTACCTTCTTAACCCTGTCGATTATTTCAGGATTAGCAATTACATATCCAAGTCTCCAGCCTGTAATAGAATATGTCTTTGACAATGAATTACATACGATAGTTCTTTCTCTCATTCCGTCAAGTGCCTGCATATATATATGTTTGTTAGGTGCGTACACAATATGCTCATACACTTCATCTGTCACAACATAGGCATCATATTTCTTTACGACATCTGCTATTGCAGTTAATTCCTCGAATGTAAATACCTTTCCACAAGGATTTGACGGATTGCACAGGATAAGTGCTTTCGCTCCCTGTTTAAAAGCATTTTCTAACTGCTCAATGCTAAATGTAAAATCTGGTGGAACAAGTGGAACATATATCGGTTCTGCTCCTGAAAGAATAGTATCTGCACCATAATTCTCGTAAAATGGTGAGAAGATTACTACCTTATCCTTAGGATTGGTAATGCTTAACATTGTCGCCATCATAGCCTCTGTACTTCCACATGTAACTACAATCTCTGATTCAGGGTCAACCTTAATTTCTGAAAAATGTTCATATTTGGCAGCTATTGCATCTCTGAAATTCTTAGCTCCCCAAGTCAAAGCATACTGATGAGGTCCTTCACTTGCAACCTCTGACAGTCTGTCTGTTATCTGCTTAGGTGGGTTAAAATCTGGAAAGCCCTGTGATAAATTCACTGCACCATATTTATTGGCTATTCTTGTCATTCTTCTTATAACAGAATCTGTAAAATCTTTCGTTCTCTCGCTTAATTCTTTCATAATCTGCTCTTTCTTCCAATTACCGGATATTTAATCTTTCCACAGTAACAAACATATATTGTACTGCCTTATAAGTATAACATACTTTTATCATATGTTAATAGTATATTACCTAGATTGTGTGCATTATTGTGCAGTTATACACTATTTTTTATATCAATAATGTATAATTACTTCTGTGCTTCTGCATATAATCTGACATATTGTTTAGAATTTCATACTATACACTTTAAGGTCAACTTTCCCATTAACTACTTCAATCCCGTCTGCCTTAAGCAGCTCCTCCTGTTGTCCTGCACCGCCAAATGCAAATGCACCCGACAGTTCTCCCTTGGAATTAACAACCCTGTAACATGGTATATTATCTGGGTCAGGATTTCTATGAAGTGCATTACCTACTGCTCTTGCCATTCCTTTATTACCAGCAAGCTCCGCTATCTGTCCATAGGTCGCAACACAGCCCTTAGGTATTTTCTTTACCGCTTCATATATCCTTTTTGTTGGATTATCAGTAATAAGCTCGTAGCTTTCCTTAATCATTGTCTTAATAGCATCATCTGGCACTGAACCATCAAGAATTATTGTGTTCCAGTTCTCCTTGTTCTGGTGCCATCCGGGAATTACCGATTTGAAAGCACTTCTCCAGTAATCTCTCCATTCTTTATCTGCCTTCACATTCAGATTAACGTATCCGTCTTTCTCATATATCCATAAAAAAGCCTTCTTGCTGCATTTAACCCTCACTAACTGCCAGTTAGTATCGCGAAAAGGTGTTTCTACATATGTATCAGGAAATGCCAAGCCATAGTCCAGTGCTTCTTTTCTGCTCTGCATAACTTTCCTCCCTCTTTATTTAATCAATGTATCTGTTGTTAATTTAAAAAAACTGTTTACAGTTCATATTATTAATAGTATTCTGCGTTGTCAGATTAAATATTTAACCTTATAACCACAGTATAACTTTTAACATACTCACTGTAAACAGTAATACATTATTTGATATATTGAACTGTTAATTATTAACTGCCTTACCTTCTACAAAGCTGTTATTGGCAATCATACCATTTTCTATATCCAAATCTGCCTCTTTGCTGTCAAGCTTATCTGTCATTATAAATAACACAAGTCCTGCCGCAAACAATAACACTATCATAGACACACCGATATTAATGCTTCCAAATATCTGAGAAGCCGCACCTACAACCAATGTTCCCAAAAAAGAAGCTCCTTTTCCGCATATATCCATAAGTCCGAAATATTCTCCTGACCTTTCAGCCGGTATTATCTTTGCAAAATAAGAACGTGACAACGCCTGTATGCCGCCCTGAAACATACCAACAAATATAGCTAATACCCAGAACTGCCACTGGCTTTTCATAAATACTGCAAATACTGTAATTCCTATGTACGCTATTATGCAGGCAGTTATAAGACGTCCTGTGCTGTATTTTGAGGTAAGCCTTCCAAATATAATAGCAAATGGAAATGCTACAAGCTGTGTAACAAGCAGAGCCAGAAGCAGACCAGTTGAATTGAGTCCAAGTGCTGAACCATAAGCTGTTGCCATATCTATTATTGTATACACGCCATCAATATAGAAGAAAAATGCTACAAGGAACAAGAATATTTTCTTCTGCTTTACAACTCCACAGAGTGTATCCTTAATTCTTACAAAGCTTTCCTTTACTGCGTGTGGCTTTCTTTCAACATAATTAATCTGCTTATAATTCTTAATAAGCGGAACTGTCATTAAGAACCACCATAAAGCTACTATTACAAATGATATGAGCATTGCCGCACTCAGAGAAATTCCTATTTTATTGTATCCTAATACAAAGATAAGGCTTATAATAAATGGAATACAGCTTCCTGCATATCCGTAAGCGTATCCATTTGACGATACAATATCCATTCTCTCGTCTGTCGTGACATCTGATAACATAGAGTCATAAAATACAAGACTTGATGAAAAACATACCTTAGCAATAATAAATACAACAAGAAATGATATCCACCAGCTAGTCACTCCCATTGCAATACATGACAGGCAGCCAGCTACAACACAGCCTGTAAAGATAGGTTTTTTAAAGCCTTTGGTATCTGCCAATGTTCCAAGCACAGGACCTAATACAGCTACAATAAGTGTAACTATAGATGCTGCATATCCCCAATATGCCAGATAATCAACATCAGATATCCCAGCATTTTCTGCAAGATAATTAAAATATATAGGTAATATCGTAGACACCATAAGAATAAATGCCGAATTACCAACATCATATAATATCCAGCCTTTTTCATTAGCTGTAAGCTTAAATCTGTTATTGCTTTTACCCCTCATACTGCACCTCTTTCTTTATAAAGCTTTCCACATTCTGAATGTTGTCCGATATACACTGTTTCTGATTATTATCACAACCTTCTATAAGAACCGAACCAAAGCTATAATTAAATGCTTTATCCAGCTCACAATCATTATTTAAAAATCCGTCAAATTTAATAATTGACTGATATGCTGTATTCTTAGCGTGCCTGTATAACGATAATAATTTTACTGTGCTGTCATTACACTCTTTGTTCTTATGATAATTCACAATCAGTCCGTGCATTTCCTTATAATTACCAGATAACTTAAGTAAAAGATATATAAACCAGCGTTTTAGATGCGATGGAGCAACCAGCAGATTGTTATAGGAAATCATTCCTTCAAGTGCCTTTTTTACTTCCTGCATAGTTGTACCAGGATAAAATTCACTGATTACTTTTGCATTTTCTTCTGATGGAATAATGTGTCTTACTAATGACTGTGTAATTGAATTTTTCTTATCCATAATCATAAGTTCTCTGTCAAATTCCACTTCTATCTCTGCATGCGATATTCCGCTTTCATTTATTTTTTGTTCAATATAACCATGACTGCTTACATCAAGTGCAAAATGATTAAGAACACCGTATGTGTAAGCCAGATATGGCTCTCTGTCTTTCTTTTCTGATATTACTTTTCTTGCTCTTTCAAAAAATTCCTTACCTGAATGTTTGTGCAATTCATACCCAATACTGTTAATTGAATTAGACTTTAATGGCTTATAATAAAACAAAATATCTGGTCCATGTAATCCAATAAGATATAATTGAGGATATTTCTCAACTATCTTTTTCTCATTACCGTCAAGCATAGAACGTACCTGCTGCCCCATTCTATAATGTGCATATGTTGATGGCATATTTTCCTCCCATTTTTCAATTAAAATATGTTATAGAACATTTTTATATCTGTTCTTTATGTCATTGAAGTTTATTACAGGACTGTAAATATTGTAGTATAAATTGATAAAATTGATGTAAATTAATATATATTTCAGGTATAATAAAAGCCCATAAAATATTTGCACGAAATATAATTACGGTGGATTAACAGCATTTTTCTTCTTGTCATAACATTTTCCCAATGATAGAATGTAATAAAGATATATATTTTTTATTTCTCCAATATTGTCAGATAATGTATATGACAGTATCACAACAAACATCTGTTTAAATGCTATGTCATTATTTTATATAACTGCTATGCTGTCAGGCATCATTACCACAGATTGGAGAACTTATGGAAAATACTAATATTACAGACAATACAAGGCAGGCTGGACATTCAGCAGACAGCACTATAAATGCAGGAACTGACATAAGTCATCAACAACGAATACAAGTCAGCATACTATTGATGATATTAATTCAGGACAACAGCCACTTGAGGCGGAAAGCACTCTCCGACTATCAGATATGTATGAGAAAAATGTCGACAATCCTGAGCTTGAACTTACTGTAAGAGTTATCAATATCAATACTGATAATTATGCTGGTAATAAGGCTCGTACTATTAATTCAAAGTATAGTAATGGTTCTGGCAGGAATTCAAAGGATAATAATAATTTCAACAGGACAAATATGTATACATATAGCTCTGAATTTCTTTCTAAATGTGAGACACTTAAGGACTATATGACATTTGTTAATAAGGTGCGTATAAAGACCGATATTGAAAAAATTGATATCCGCACTGCTGTTACAGAGGCTGTAGATGAATGTATCGCTGAGAATGTATTGTCGGAATTTTTTAGAAATCACAGAGAGGAAGTGATTACTGTGAGTATTTATGAGTATGATGAGGAAGGTCATCTTGAAGTAGTCAAAGAAGAAGGACGACAGTTAGGACTTGCAGAGGGCAAAATCAAGGAACGCTCCAATGGCATTAAAGTTTTTATTAAATTATGTAAAGAAGTTAATCTTTCCGATGAAGATACAATTTATAAGCTTATGAAAAACTATAAACTTTCTAAAGAAGAAGCTGTTAATGCTATCAAGAATAATTCATAACATTTTAGAATTTGTCTGGTAACTTATGTTAATTTTGATTATCTGTGGTGGTCGGGTTATTATTGACCACCACTTTTATAAAATCATTAAAATATAAATTTACTATCTATGAATTCTGATTCAGAATTTTTAAAATCTACCCATTACATTAATCAATCAAAGAAAGTAAATATTATTGACAATATTTTATAAATCTTACAAATGCCTCTCTTCCATTATCGTCTGTCTTGTATACACCGGCACATTCAAGCACCTGCACAAATACCTTGCCAATTTCCAATCTGATTATCTCATCAATATTATCTTTAGTTATATTATAATTGTCTTTCCAGCTATCAACCCATTGTGCGTGCTTTTCAATTTCGCTGATTAAGCGGACATCTTCATTATTTAACAGAGCGTTTTTTAAAATGCCCATTTCCTTATCAAGTCTTGCTGGAAGTATAGCCATTCCCATAACCTCAATAAGACCAATATTCTCTTTCTTTATATGATGAAGATTTGCTGATGGATGATACACTCCCCATGGACACTCATTTGTAGTAATATTGTTTCTTAATACCAGATCCATCTCATAATTATCACCTTTCTGCCTGCATATCGGAGTTATCGTATTATGCTGTTCACCATCTGTATTGCAATATATAAATGCTTTTTCATCAGTGTAATTCTTCCATTTATCTAATATATAATCACAGGCATTAACAAGGCTGTCTTTATTATTACTGCTAAGCCTTATTACTGACATAGGCCAGTTAAGAATTCCTGCATTAACATCACTGAATCTATCCAGCTTGAATGTATACACATATTCTGCTCTTGCCATAGGAAATTCATAAGCACCGCCCTGAAAATGGTCGTGACTTAATATAGAACCTCCTACAATTGGTAAATCCGCATTAGAACCTAATGTATAATGCGGAAACATATCTGTGAATTCAATAAGCTTTTTAAATGTGCTTTTATTAATCTTCATAGGAATATGCTTATCATTAAACACTATGCAATGCTCGTTATAATATACATAGGGTGAATATTGCATATAGTATTTCTCACCACTTAATTCAAGCGGTATAACTCTTAGATTCTGCCTTGCAGGATGTGATAGATTTCCCGCATATCCCTCATTTTCCTTACACAAAAGGCATTTAGGATATCCGCTTGCTGCAAACTTTCCTTGTTTTATTATATCCTTAGGGTCTTTCTCTGGCTTTGACAGATTAATCGTTATATCTATAATTCCATA
This sequence comes from Lachnospira rogosae (ex Hitch et al. 2025), assembly GCF_040096455.1. Lineage (NCBI taxonomy): Bacteria > Bacillati > Bacillota > Clostridia > Lachnospirales > Lachnospiraceae > Lachnospira > Lachnospira rogosae (ex Hitch et al. 2025). The sequence goes on from NZ_JBBMER010000005.1 coordinate 112,079, forward strand.
TTCTGAATTGTACTTCCATTTCTGGTCTTTCTCAATCCTGTCACACCTTATATAATTGCAGGCTTTATTAAGTTCATAGAAATAGTCTGTCGCAAGCTTTGGATTATTATTATAAAGCTCCTTAAAATGCTTTCTTACAACTGAAGGCATTGGTGTGACAGCACCCATTACCTTTGTATCAAACAAATCCCTGTTAAGCTGCGTATCTTCTATAAGTCCATTATCAACTGCTATTTTAAGGCAGTCCGACAGGATATCTGCTATTGGTCTTGTGTTATTCAGCTCCTGCACACCTGAATTCTTAATTATCTCACTATCTTCTGCAAGTCCGTTTTTTTCAAAAATATCCAGCAACCTGTTTACTATAAATATCTTATCATCAGCTTCTATCAGTTCATTCTCTGAAGCATAATTGACAAGCTCTGATATAACCTTGTCTATATCTGGAATATTTTCCGTACCTTCCTTGGCATCACTACTCATTATATTGTCTGATTTCTTCATATCTTCTAAATTTCTCATATTATTCTGACACCTCCGCAATGTCTGATTTGTAATATCATACTTGCACCATCACCAAATATTTTATCCATATTTCTTCTGTATTCATCTATAGCAGTATCCTTGACAATTGCAAGTATTGTACCTGCGAAGCCACCTCCGTGAACTCTGCATGCACCATTATCACCTAAGAATATTTCACTCATCATAAGTCCAAGTGAAACGCCCTGATTGGCAGTATCTTTGGTTGAATATATATTTTGAAGATATTTGTAAGATGAATCACCTGACTTTGATACCAGCCTTAAGAATTCATCAATATTTCCAGATATAAGAGCATTTACTTCATTTTCTACTCTCTCATTTTCCTCTATAAAATGAACTGCTCTTAGTATGCTCCTGTCACCGAACTTCTCCTGTAGCTCTTTAAAATTATCAAGTATATCCTTTAATGTAATGCCACGAAGAACCTCCTGTCCGAAGTAACTTGCAACTGCATTCATCTCACGGCGGATATCTGCATAATCATCTGTCAAATCCTTATGTGAACTTTTAGTATCAGTTATGCACAGGCTGTAACCGAATTTTTTAATATCCACATCAAGCTTATTAACAACTGGATTTTCCTTATTATTAAAATCGATATAGACCATATTGCCAACCGAACATGCCATCTGATCCATAAGTCCACAAGGCTTGCCAAAATACTCATTCTCTGCCATCTGTCCGATAACCGCAATATCTTCTGCCGATACTTTTCCAGCATTATATATATGTGACTGTATTGTTCCTATAAGTGTTTCAAATGCCGCAGATGATGAAAGTCCTGCTCCCATAGGCACATCACTTGTTATAAACGCATCAAATGCTCCTGTCTTGAAACCTTTTTTCTTAAAGCCGGCAATCACACCTTTAACAAGTGCCTTAGTGGTTGAGTATTCATCCTTATTAATATCCGTGTCCGATAATGACACTTCTAGCATTGGATAATCGTCCGACACAATTCTTATAATTCCGGCATTAACACCACTATGCCCAGATAAACTGCCTTTCTCTGATACACTCTCCTTGGAATTAACCGGTCTTACTACTGCGATAATATCCAGATTAACAGAAGCTGCAAGAACTTTTCCATTCTGGTGGTCTGTGTGATTACCGCCAATCTCACTTCTTCCCGGCGCACTGAATATAAGCACATCACCTTCACCATATAACTGTGTGAAGCGGTTCAGAGCATTAATATATCTTTTCCTCTGATATTTAAGCTGGCTTTCATCAATATATAGATCCTTTAATATATTATCAATACCTCCAGAACTAATTATGTCACTGCTTATCATCTTCTACCTCTTCCATAAAATATAATCTCGTTGCAAAGTCTTGAAAAAATCGGACATTTTCATTATATCCAGTTGCACTGAAACCCTGCTTTAACTTAACACCTGAATACATAAGTGTATCTCCATACGCAACATAATCTTCTGTCTCGCCATCCATTTTCTTTAGCTTAGACAATATATCCTGTAACATAGAACCCTGCTTGATATGTATTGGCGATACCATATTAACAAGCTCACCGAATTCTTTAATATCATATTGAAGCTTTCTGTTGTAAAAATGGTATTTCTTAGCTTCATCAAGACCTTTAGCCCTGTAACAGGCATACTGTGTGTTAGGTATAACGTGTTTTTGCATAATTAATCCGACGGCTTTCTTCTTATCCGTTGATACTACTGTCCATTCTGCCATATTGCCTTTACCATTATTTAACACACTGGCATTACCTGCATTTTCTTCTTCAAAGCTTTCTGTCCTGTAAAATGTACCAGTAAAGAATACATTTCTTAACTTCTTATACAGTTCAATCTGACATTTCACAGCATTTAATTCCTCTTTATTCATATCACACATATTACATTCATAGCCAAGAAGCCCAAATGCTGCAACTGCAAATCTGCTCTCTAACGGCATATTTCTTAATGTCTGATGATTAGGGCTTGCCGATACATGGGCTGAAATACACGATAACGGATAACCATAGCTGTAATTATACTGAATCTGTGCCCTGCAAAGTGCATCTGTATTATCACTTGCCCATATCTGCGGAAAATAGCATAACATTCCCAGATCAAACCTGTTGCCGCCTGCCGCACAGCCCTCAAATAATATGTCAGGAAATCTATTAGTAAGCTCCTTCATACATCTGTACAAGCCGCACACATATCTATGCGATACTTCCTTCTGCCTTTCAGGTGGCAGATTTTTAGAATAATAATCACTGAATATTCTGTTCATATCCCATTTTACATAAGATATATCTGCTGATGAGAACACCTCACTCATCTCCTCAATTATATAGTCCTGAACAGCTTCATAGGTTAAATCAAGAATTCTCTGATTCCGTCCCTCTGAATGTTCTACATCTGGTATTTCAATTACCCATTCAGGGTGTGCCTCATATAATCTGCTGTTCACACTCACCATCTCAGGCTCAACCCATATTCCAAATTTAAGCCCGGATTCTTTTATCTTATCAGCGATGCCAGCTATTCCATTTGGAAGCTTTCTGCTATTCGGTGTCCAGTCGCCTAATGAACTTGTGTCGTCATTTCTCTCGCCAAACCAGCCATCATCCATAACGAACAGTTCAACACCTATATCCTTAGCCGCCTTTGCAAGCTTCACAAGCTTTCTTTCATTAATATTAAAGTATGCCGCTTCCCAGCTATTAATAAGAACTGGTCTTTCCTTGTCGCGCCAGCTTCCACGCACAATGTGCTTTCTTGCAAACTCGTGCATATTATGACTCATCGAATTATACCCCTGGTATGAATAAGTAAGCACTGCCTCTGGAGCTTCAAAGCATTTTCCTGCTTCAATAATATAAGAAAATGTAGCTGGATTAATTCCCGATACAAGCCTTAATTTACCATATGAATTAACCTGTGCCGCTTCATAATGATTGCCGCTGTATATAAGATTAAATCCATAACATTCACCATAATCTTCTGTCGTTGAACTTCTTCCTACCATAAAAAAAGGATTAGCTCTGTTTGATGATGTTCCTGTGACCGACTCATTTACATACTTACCGGCACGAATGGGTATTCTGCTTCTATTCATCTCCCTTGCCCACGCACCATTAAAAAAAGACAATTCATAATCACTCTCGTTTAAATCAAGCTGCATACTCATTAATCTTTCAAGCCTTACGCTCTCATTTCCTGAATTAACAAGCTTGGCACTTCTTGTTATAATGTCACATTTTTCATATACATAATAATGAAGCTCCAATGTGAGATTATAATTCCTGTCCTTAAGATAGATGACGAGCTGTTCAACCTCTCCATTATCATCATAAGACCCCGGAAGCGTATCGTATTCTTCCTTGCCCTGTATAATCTCTGCCCTGTCAAACACCATATCCGTTGTACTGCTTCCATTAGGATATGTGACTTCGATAAAAGGCTCTCTTATATCGCCTTTTCCCAATGATGACATTTCAAGGCACACATCTTCCAGCGAATAAGACGAATAATCTTTATTGTATACATTAGTATTACCCGGAATAAATGTATGCTTCTCTGTCATCACAGCCTCATTGGCGTGTAACTTTCTTCCATAATACAAATGCTCCAACTGCCCGCTTCCAAGCACGGCAAACGCATAAGATGTATTGTCAGTATCAAGCACATACATATTATTATTAATCGTTATCATTAATGGCTCTCCTTAATTCTTTCCGATATCTCTTCCATTTTCTGCTCTGTTAAAATGTACCTTCTGTGGAAGTAAAATACTGCGATAAGCAGACCTATTATCGGAATTACTGTCATTGTCATTCTAAGTGCTACTACCGAACCACCAGCCACAGCATCTGTCACTACGTCTGTATTACTGCTTAACTTGCACACTGAAAGGCATATTGATACAACTAATGCGGCTATACCTGAAGCAAGCTTTACAACAAATGTCTGCATTGAAAATATAACGCTCTCATCTCTTCGCTTATTCTTAAATTCGCCATAATCAACCGTATTCGCCAGAAATATAGTCGTTAAGACTAATAACATTCCATTTGCCGCAAATATGAAAAATGCTGGAATAAACAAAATAAACACACTCGACATTGATGTGAATATAAGAATAAATAAAACTATATAACCAGCAATAGCCATAACAAAGCTTACATAAAATATCTTTATTGTGTTCAAAAACTTTCTAAGAAGCGGAAACAATACCATCATTGATAATATCTGTATTGCACCACCAAATGTATTAAATAGTGTATAGCCGTTGTACCAGTCTGCACCGCCAAAATCATATTTAAAGAAATATATGACAAGGTTAGAAGTTATGTACACAGATGTATTAATAAGAACAATTGTTATAACTACTGTAACAGCCTGATCATTCTGAAAAAGTGCCTTGAACATCTGCTTTACTGATACTGTTTCAACATCAACTGTTGATTTTTCCCTAATATTAAAGCAGGTAATAAGTATTGCAGCAAAGAACAGTATTGATATTATAAGTGCAAACCATTTAAAACCTGCATATTCATTGCCCTTTCCAAGCATATATACACACTGCATTGTAATAATTGTAACAAGTGCTGAACCTACACCTGCACAGGAACGTGCCATTGTTGACATATTCTCTCTTTCCTTGCCGCCCTCTGTAAATGCTGGTATCATTGACCAATAAGGAATATCCATCATTGTGTAAGTAACGCCCCACAAAACGTAAGTTACTGCGGCATAAGCAACAAGTCCGCCGCCATCAAGTGTTGGTGGTGCAGAAAACATCAGAAACAATACAACAGCATTAAGCAATGTTCCAATAAACAGCCATGGTCTGAACTTTCCCCATCTGGTTCTTGTCTTTGCAACAACTACACCCATTATAGGGTCGTTAAATGCGTCAAATACTCGTGCCGCAAGAAGTATAATCCCCATTGCTATCGCACTAACCCCAAGTATATCCTGATAATAATACAGAATATAACTTGCACAAAACATATAAACCATATCTTTGCCAACTGCACCTATGCCATAAGATGCCATTTCTTTCTTATTAAGCCCCATACGCTACCTCTTTTCTTTCTATATGTCTGATTTCTTCATATTTTTTAAGTGTCTGATTACTGCACGCCGTATTAAATGTCTGATTTCTTCATATTCACTGCTAATTTGACAGCCTCATATGCACCATTATATATACCCATCTGTTTATTCTTCTTTATGTTCTTACACATATCTATAATGTATGTATCATCTTCCATAAACAGCTTTATCATCTGTAAAGTATGAGGTATATCCCTGCACTCAAGTGTTCCGTCACCTATCTCTGCTGAATGGACTGCACCCCACTGTTCGTGTCCGCCAACTCGCTTTATAAATAACTTTGGCACTGGATAGAATGCTAATTCACTTGGTTTGGTAACAAGCACATCTGCACTTCTCATCAAAAGGTTAGTACAATACACTGCCTCAAATATATTCTTATGATAAAAGCCGTGGATACCTGTTATATTATCAGATGTGTCTTCACTTGAATTATCTGCTGTAATATTCTTAGAATTATCATCTCTATTGTTATCTGTCACTACATCAGAATTATTTATCTGGCTGGCTGATAATGCCTTCGTGGCAAATGCCTTCGTATCTTTCCAGTTGTCAAAATACTCAGTTGCCAGTTCTCTCATCTGTGGGATATCTCTTATAAGTTCGTCCCATACATTTTTATAATCACCAACATTAACGTATAACACTGCCTTATTCTTCTTAATATAAGGAATAAGGTATTTAATTATATGGGCAAATATCTCTTTCTGTGCACCTGCACCACCAATTGTAAGCAGAAATCTCATAGGCTTTCCGTTCTGTTTTCTTGCTATTCTTGCATTGCAGTCAGCCTCAATATTAGTTACAAGCTCGTGGTCGATATAATGTCCTGTGTATACAAGACTATCTGCTGGCATTTCATTTAACACCTTATTGCCGTCCATTCCATTAAGTATCCTGTAACCCTGATAAGCATAATGTGTCTGGACTGTATGAATACTTCCTTCTGACAAATGCAATGCCATTGGCCAGTTATCCGGTATTGCATTAACAACATTTTTCATACCTGCGTGTACTGCCGCCTGTGCCGGCCATACATGAGTTGCAATAACCGGAATATTCTTAGGAACATTCTTATATACAGGTGCCATAAGCTCTGCATTCTTCTGGTCTGAAGCGTTATAGGAAAGCTTCCTGAAACCCTCGTAATTCATTGGTTCCCACACCAGTCTGTTAAACAGCCTGCTCTTTTGTGATAACCTTGAACCAAGCGAATACAGGTCGTTCTGTGCCCTTATAACTTTAGTACAGGTTGTATTATCGTAAGAATTAAGATCCATCCAGTAAGGAACATATCCAAGTGCATTAGCTGCTGAAGCAATCGCCATTGATATTCTGTAATGTCCAAAACCCATTCTTATATTGCCAACTATAATACCTTTATCAGTATCAAATTCTTCTTTATTACCGTTAGATACGCTTGCAGGCTTATCTGCAACCCTCACATCATACACGCCAAGCATATCACCTATGTATTTGTTCTTCTTTATTGTCATCTTATAGTCGGCATTGCTGTCATCACCATATTTTCTTGCGTATTTTTTTTTGGAATTAATAGCTTTTCTATATGCCTTTCTATCAATTTCATTGTTAAATATAACCTTTGATTTGTCCTGCATTATATATTCCTCCTTTTTATTTTCAATGACTTTCCTTAACTGCCACGCCATCTAATAATATTCCCACAATCTCATCAAGTCCCTGTGTATATGTCATTCCTGCCCTTATAAGAATGTCTCTTTGGAAAAATTGTTCTATTGATGCCTCCATCATCATCTTAAACATCAATACATTAACCGGTCTTATCACTTCTTCCTCAATCCCCTGTTCCAAAAGCTTAATCGTTGTCTCCCAGCCATTCTCCAGACGTTCTTCAACGTGTCTGTATATCTCTGGAAATTTGCCTTTTAACATATATAATTGTCTTAAATCAATATCTTTATAACTCTCAGGCATAACTCCAAGAATACGTCTTATCTTCTCAATTGTTGATAATGTATTATCTTCAATTATCTCTGATTCGCTCTCTTTAATCGTGTCAAACAGATAATCTACCATCTCCATAAACAGAGTGTTCTTATCTTTAAAAATTGTATATATTGTCTTCTTACTCATTGCAAGAATAGATGCAATATCGTCCATTGTAAATTTAAGGCCTTTTTGATTAAATGCCTGTATCGTTGCCTGTAAAATCTTCTCTTTATTATTCATAATGCTCCTTTTAATGTTGTGTATCAGTGACGCTTATAAAACAAAAAATCAAGGAAACTATTTTTTCTGTTTTAGTTTCCTTGATTGTATCACATTAATTTATTGGGTACAATTGCTATTTTTATATAATTATTTCGAATATTTTTAGTAGTTTTGTACAATTTGTTGTATATTTTGCAATATAGACCGATATATTTTTAACACAATAACGCATATAATTGAAAATATCTGAATATTATCATCTCTATTTCCTATATCTTTTAAATCTTCTTTTGATATAAATGGATTACGCTTATGACATTTAACAAAATTAGCTAACGGATCAATATGATCTGCCTCACCCGCATTATTCTGCCAATTATCACCGTACGTTTTCTTAGCATCACTTTATTTTTTCTTAACTAATCCAGTTTTTTCTGTAATGTACTGATCAATTCCTCAATAACAATTGGTTTGGTTAAGAATCCATCCATACCGCATTCCAGTGCTTTTTTCTGTCCTCATCAAATGCATTTGCAGTCATGGCAAAAATGTTGATTCCAGCCAGTACCGGATCATTCAGAGCGCGTATCTGCCTGAATCTGGCCAATAGCAGTCATCAAGGTATCTCTGATATCTGACATGAACATTGGTTTTGCACAGAAAGCAGTCTACAATATTTTTTATTACTTCCTCATTAGGTGGAACTCACCATAAATCATACATTTTCATTGTTTCTCTATCTCGATATTCATGCTTCTCATAGTATCCAATCAGCTTGCCACTATCTCTAAGTGCCACCATATATACATCTTTATTCTGCTTCTCATTATGAAATGTATACACAATATTATGGCTTTCGTCCTGTGCAAACCATTCTGTCACCTGTCTTATCTTTTCCTGTGATTCCTTATTATGACATTCCAGCAAGCTTCTGCCAATCAGCTTGTCTCCGCCACGCTTTCCATAATTAACAACCGCAGCAGGATTCATATATATTATTTCATGATTAAGATTGCATATAACGACTGCGGCTCTATCCTGATCTATGATACTTTTAAAATAACTTATATTAATCTCATTATGGTTCAATCTACTTTTTAACTCCAAAATATCATGCTTTATTTGTTCAATGACTATCTTAAATTCCTCATCGCTTTTTCCAGTTGGATCTTCAAGTCCCCAATTATCATCAAATGGTCTGCCTGTAAATGGACAACCTACATTACATCCCATTGATATTGCAATATCCGGATCTGGAATATCACTAACCAGCTTACTGAACTGTCCTTCTGCTTCCATATCTATATTATATAATTCCCTCATAATACGGACAGCATCCTGATTAATCTGTGGTTTTGTTTCTGTACCCGCCGAATAACTTTGAAACACATCTGATGCCAGATGTCTTCCAAAAGCCTCAGCAATCTGACTTCTACATGAATTATGAACACAAATAAAAGCTACTTTTACATTACTCATAAAATGGACACCTCTCCTTTATACATTGCTCATTAAAATCTGTGAATCCACATTGCATTTGTTCGTATTGCAATGTTACTCCATAATGAGCATTCACATAATCAATACCATTCTTAAATGCTATCATTGCATCTCTCTTGCAGCATCTTGGTCCGTTTATGGTTCCTAATTCTCCAATTGCTTTCGAGGTAAACTGCATATGATTTCCCCATGTTCCATCCATTGAAAGCGGACCTGTTCCGTCGATGATTGCAAGTGCAGCACCTATAGATGTGATTGCTCCGCATATTCCCCATAAACCGCACATTGCCCCCGGCATCCGAAGTCCCTCTGCCATCAGCCTGTCCAATGCCTGTTCTAAGTCTATCTCTCCTCCTGCGTTTTTGTAGGCTACAAGAAAACTTGCACCATCTAATATATGGTGTTCCGGTCCATGAATACTGACATATTCCTTCTTTGCTATCTGTTTAAAAATGACAACCGGATTTGTTCCCTGTTTTTTCTTTATATCTTTTACAATCAGTTCTGCTTTTTCTCTTACTGTCATAGAAAACTTCCTTTCGTCTTATTTACAATTTTTACAAGTATTAACAGGATTCCCCCTCTAACAACAGCTATCTTTTTTGTCACAGCATGACTCACACGTCAAACTGCCAATAGAATCTTTGAATTCTATTAAAGTTTCACAATTCAAGGAATAATGGTGCCATTTGCCTTCTTTCCTGTCATTAACCAACCCACACTCCACCAGTATTTTCATATGATGAGATAATGTAGGCTGAGTAATACTAAATCTTTCCAAAAGACTGCATCCGCATTTTTCTCCATTTGACAACATCTGCACTATTTCCAGCCTGTTTGAATCTCCAAGTGCCTTGCATATTAAAGAAACATCCGCTAATCTCATTTCATTCACCTCGTATTGATAATTATCTATGTATAAAATTAGCATATACATAGATGAATGTCAATGTATTTTCGTGAAATAAAGTTCTACATTTTCATGTACAGCTTTACACCTTTAATTCCTTTGAATTTATATCTATAATTTCAACATTCATATAATCTAAGAACCTATTGATAAATAAGCATCCGCGGAAGGATTTTAAATTTTAATTTTTTTGATTATATGGAAACAGCAGATAAATATTTTTGCTGTTTCTATTTCTATATAATTTTTAATTATTTTTTTCGTGATCTTCTTAATGGATAATTTTTGTTATCCATCACCTAAATCATATCACATATATAATTTAATACCACTCTAATTATAACTAAATTTGCTCAGACCAATAACTCCTATTTCCATCTACTCAATCCCCATTACATATCCAAACATATATCATCAATAAATCCTATTCACAATAAAATAACTGTTTCGTACTCTTAGGTTTATCAGGAATACTCATTTTTAATATTCCTCTTTCAACTAATGGCATAACATATTTTTATATAACATATGACACTGAATTTATACCTAAATAATGACAAATTTCATTTCTTGTTCTAGGTGTCTTACAGAATATAATTAAATTTTTCTCTTCGCTGCTTTCAATCATTTTATTATATTCATTTTCTTTGTATTTATATAATTTAACTATAAAGCAGCCCCTTTCGTCCAAGAATTCTGGTTCAGGTAAATTATATTCACGCATTGCGCTTCTTATAGTAGGAATACATGAATATCTATTTTCTGTAATTTTCAACACCTCTAGTTCTGATGCAATTATTGGATTTCTCGTGTCTGGTTGTACTTTTCCCAATTGGTCTATTCTTATTCTTCCATATATTCCACCTGGATTTCTAATCTCTATTCTATTTTCAAACATAATAATCTGTATAGGCATGCCTTCTGTATGAATACTATAATCACGATGCACTAATGCATTAAGGATAGCTTCTCTAATAGCTATAATTGGATAATCTGTACGGTCTTTACGTTTTCCTGTTTCAGAGTCAACTATTATATACAAGAAACTTAAATTATATTCATTAATTTAATATAATTTCATCTTTATAGCCAAGCTAACTAATCAAACAACTTAAATATTTCAGTTGTTAAGAATCCAGTATCATTCTCAAAGCAACTTTAGCTGTGATATTCATAAAGTGGGAATAATCAACTTTTGCATAGGAACATGCGTGGTAAAAGGTATTGAGGGATTTTGTGGTAATCCCAGACGAAAAGTGCTGATATAAAAATCGAATGGAATGTACAGATTCCAATGTTAGTATTGATAAAACGAGTAAAAACAAAGTATCTGCTGTTGGAGCAGAAAAAGTTTCAAAATAAAATGTTTTAGAGCAAACTCATTATACATCAGAAAGCCCTGTACGATATTTTTTTATGAAAAAGTTGTAAAGTGGTGTAAAGATTAATGATCTTTGTATTGGCACCGAAAATATATTTATTTCTCCGCGGCTTTTCTTCCAGGATGGGAGAGTGCCGCGGAGAATTTTTTGCGAAGAAAGAATTGTTATAGCTTTTGTAATTCCGGGAAAACCTTTATCTAAGAAAAAAATACAATATTAACATGAATATCATGAATATAATATTGGAGGCTGTGAATATTCCCAAATACTTTCCTCTCAGATTCCTGTTTTCTTTTGCAATATATTTGAAACTTATCAGGCTTGCCATAGATGCAATCAGAGTGCCGAGACCTCCAATATTGGTTCCGACAATTAAAGCCCGGTAATTATCTGTAAAGCCGGATAAAAGAAGCGCAACGGGAACATTGCTCATAATCTGACTGGCAAGAACAGCAGTAAATGTTTCCCTTCCTGCCATGATTCTTTCCAGAAAACTGCTGAATTGCGGAATCCTTCCAAGGTTGCCGATAAAAATAAATAATGCGATAAAGGTGGCAAGCAGGGAGTAATCCACCCTGCCTATATTTTCCCTGTTTCTTAGCAGCATATATATAAGAACCAATACAAGAGGAATCTGATATGGAATGATACGTGCAACAGTGAGCAGGCAGATTGTAAATAAGATCAGGTAAGCGGCCAGGTATTCCATGTTAAGTTCTTTTCTGTCAGAGAATCCCAAAAGAGTTTTATCTTTTTCTAAACCGCATACGTGAGGTGCTTTGGCAGCGGCTACCTGTATCCATATCAGAAGAAGGATAAGTGCTGTGGCGGAATAGGGAAACATCAGGGTTATTAATTCTGCCGCGGACATCCCTGCTCTGGCATATAGATAAAGGTTCTGCGGATTTCCGATTGGTGTAAGCATGCTTCCGAGATTAGCAGCGATTGTCTGCATGGCTACTATTTTAAGAAACCAGTAATTGCCCAGTTCCTTTGGCATTTTATGCACAATGATCAGTGCAAGAGGAACAAAAGTAATCAATGCCACATCATTGGTGATCACCATTGACAGGAAGAAACATAAGAGTACCAACAGCCTGATCACACCCACAGTTCCCGATGTTCCCATCAGCAATTTTTTGGCAAGTATATCAAAAACACCAACAGCCTTCAAACCAGCTACAATTGCCATCAAACAGAAGAGAAGCCCGAGAGTCCTGAAATCGATATAAGTAAAATAAGCCTTATCCGGTCTGACCCAGAACATAGAAAGAAGCGCCAGGATCACTGCAATTGACAAAACAGTTTCTTTCCTGAAAAAAACATATAATTTTTGTAACATAATATTTCCTTTCCGGTCTGATACGACTGCGTATAAGTATATCACAGAAACATCCAGAAAAAAAGAATATCATTTTGTATCGTGGATTGTGTTTGCGATTACTGCCTCATTCCTGTATAACACCTCTTTACAACTTTTTCTGTTCCGACAGCAGATACCTTATTTCTGCTGATATTATCCATACTGACCTTAGAATCTGCACATTCCATCCGGTTTCTGTATCAGCATTTTTTATCCGAAATAACGGAGAAATCACTGAATGCATTTTATTGTGCATGTTCCTATGCAAAGATTGATTATTCCAGATTTATGAATACCACTGTCAGGATTACTTTGAAGCTGATACCGGATTCATTGCAGACGCAGCCTGTATTTCTGTGCGTGGATGATACGATGGTATCTAAACTGGAACTGGCCTCCCTCTTTTTTACTCTATCGCTACTCGTAGTGCAGCTCAATTCCGCTTCGCTTCATTTCGCTCACAGCAGTCGCCGTATCAGATAACCAAGTCCCATATGTTTATGTGCAAGCACAACACATCTGTGCCTTGATTATCTGGCACCCCTCGTTGCTAACCTGAAAAGTACCCATGTGGATGTACTGTGTGTTCTTCTTTTGCATTGACTGCCGATAGAATCCCGTCCCGGTACATGAGTCCCCTCTGGATACTGTAAAATCCAAATCTTCTGCGTATCTCATCCACCGCTGAATCCATCTTCATCTGCTTTTCACGCTTCTCCACACTTGAGAACAAATCAATCTGTTCCCAATAATTATCTGTTACTAGGTCTGCACCTCGGACACCAACACTGCGGATTGGCTTGCTCCAGTTATAGTTTTCCTTAAATATCTGATAAGCGTATGCAGCTATCTCTCCGGTGATATTAGTTACATGGTCAATCTTTTTCTGACGGGTAAAAGAGAATAACTCATTATCCCTGACACTTATCTCAACCACTCTGCACCGGAATCCATTCTCACGAAGTCTTGCTGCAACACTCTCAGCCAGAATATAAAGAACAATCTTTACATCCTCATCGCATACTAAATCCTTTGGTGTCGTTGTGCTGTTTCCCACCGATTTGATTGGAGCGTGGATATTCTCCAGTTTGACGGGTGAATCATCATAGCCATTAGCAAACGACCATAAGATACTGCCCATCTTTCCAAGGTGACTGTTAAGCACTTCTTCATCTGCCCTTGCAAGATCACCTATGGTTTTGATACCAAATAATGCAAGCTTTCTGTTCGTACTTTTGCCAACGTATAGAAGATCTGCCACCGGAAGTGCCCAAGCCTTCTGCTTAAATTCACTCTTATACATAGTTGTGATTACATCAGGCTTCTTATAGTCTGAACCAAGCTTTGCAAATATCTTATTGAAAGAAACACCAACACTTACTGTGATGCCAAGCTCTGACTTCATTCTCCTGCTGATTTCCTGTACAATGAGCAATCCATCCCCTTTAAGGGAGCTGCTCCCTGTCACATCAAGCCAGCACTCATCAATTCCATACAGCTCCTGCCTGTCCGTATATTCTGCATATATCTCATGTGCCATTCTTGAGAACCGAAGATATAAGTCCATTCTTGGTGAAACAAACGTTATGTCGGGACAGACCTGCTTTGCCTGCCAGAGTGCCATTCCTGTTTTCACACCGTACTTCTTGGCAATATAGTCAGCTGTTAAGACAATCCCATGTCGTGCCTCCGGGTCACCGCCTACCGCCAATGGCTTTCCTGCAAGTTCAGGATGATGCAGATGTTCAATCGAAGCATAGCAACAATTGATATCTGAATGAAGTATTACCCTGTCTGCCATCTGCATCACCTCCTGCATTTAATCTGTCATTACCATAACCTTTAGTCCAAGTATATGAGTAATGTTTCTTACATGGCATAGTATAACCCCAAGAATAATCGACTGCCAACGGACACATGTGTCCATTTTTCTCATTATATTGGATTTTTAACTTGAATAATTGGCACTATTGCTATATACTATGGAGTGAAAAGAGACATTTGAAATCAACAAAATGAAAGAAAAGAGGCGTATGTATGTACTCAATCGGAGAAATCATTTCAACATATAGAAAAAAGAAAGGCTTGCTCCAGCAGGATCTCGCTGATGAATTAGCTAAGGAAGGTGTTACCATTTCCTACAAAGCTATATCTAACTGGGAAAGAAATCTTGCTGAACCAAGCGTTACCATATTTTACAAGGTGTGTAGAATCCTTGGTATTACTAATATGTATGAAGCATATTTTGGAGTAAATCCTGCTGATCCTTTTTCATCACTTACTGATGAAGGCAGGGAAAAAGCTATGGATTATATTAATCTGCTCCACGCATCCGGAATGTATGAAAAGCAGACTGCTAAGATAATTCCATTCCGAAGCATTGATATTTTTGAAAATGCTGTATCAGCCGGAACCGGTAACTTCCTTGTAGACGGACCGAAAAAGACTGTATGTATAGATGAATCTATCTTACCGGAAGATACTACTTTCGGTGTCCGTATTAGTGGTGACAGTATGGAACCTGAATTCCACGATGGTCAGATTGCATGGGTATTACAGCAGGAATCTGTTGCTAATGGAGAAATCGGCATCTTCGCTCTAAACGGAGAAGCCTATATTAAGAAATTGCAAAACGATACAGACGGAATCTTCCTTATCTCGCTTAATGAAAAGTATGCACCTATCAAGGTTAGTGAAAATGACCGCTTAGACATATTTGGAAAAGTTCTTGGAAAATCTGATGTTTCTGCTATTACAGGACATTACCGATAAAATTGCAAGTCCTTTTTATCGGACACATTATTTTGCATAATGACAATAAGAAAATATCTATAGAACTGAAAGAAGGAATTTTTATGGCAGTTGTCAACAATATCAAAGAAATCCGTGAGCAGCGTGGCATCTACCAGGATGAACTTGCTGAAGCTACCGGATACTGTACCAAAACCATCGGACGAATAGAACGTGGGGAAAGTACCCCATCTGCCGAGTTTATGCTGCGGATATCAAAGTACTTTAATATGCTAGTGGAAGATGTATTCCATGTGGAAGATTGAGCTGGGCACATGGCACCCAGCTCTTATTCAACTGCACTATCCAAATTTCCAACAGTATTCTGCATATATTAGCTCATCATTTTACATGAAATACACATAAATAAACCATATCTCCAAACTACTATCTCAATTTTTCCTACTTTCATATATCCCTGCTACAGAAATAGTTACTGTTCAACGGATGTATTTTCATTTCCTGATTTGATAATGACATCTAGTTTATTTATAAAGTTTTCTGTATGCTTTGCTGCAATATTCTTGTTTTTCTGTTTATATTCCAGCATTACAGAATTCAAATCATCTCTTAACTTTTTGAGTGACTCAACTGTCACTTGGCAATCAATCTCTGATGAATCATTATAACGTCCCCAAATTCCAATAAACCAGCTAGAAAAATGTTCTTTATCAATATTATTTGCATTCTTAAACGCATTAAATGTTGCCAATTCCATTTCAAGAGAAAATGTATTGTATCTCTTATTACTCAAATCGCAAAAAGCAATGTTTAAATCTGAACTAATCAAATCAATATAGAGTTTCTGATTCTTTTCATAAGTCCATACATCATTATCTCTAAATTCTTTTATAATCTGGTATGCTGACCATTCATCTTCTGTGAAATACTCTTTACTATCATCTCCAATCATTCTGTGAGAATGGCTATCTTTTTTATTAGATTTAACTAAATATTTAATTTGTTTTCTAATCCCATTTCTAACCTTTTCCCAATTAATTGTAGGCAAATCAACGTTATAAATTCTAGAATAGCAACAATTATTAAGGAAAAGAATATACTCATCTAATGACAAATTTCCCTCATATACTTCTACCAATAAATCCTTAAATCCTTCATCAATTATTTCTTCATTGATTTCGGGAAGCTTATGTGTTTTTAGTATTTCAAATGGAGTTGCAGCTTTCTCCTTTTCTAAAAATACATTTATCTCCTTCGAAATCACTTCATCATTCCACTCTCCATGTAAAATCCACTTCGAAAATCCATTCACAATAAAATTGGCATTAAATACTTCAGGATAAAGTTTTTCTACATCAAGATACAGAAATAAATTCCCGTATCTTGAAGATTCTCTAATCAATCCCGCTTTATTTGTCATCATAAGACAGGTAAAAGAAAGAAGCCAGTTGCTACAGTCTTGAATACCATTTTCAATCAACTTATTATATACACGTTCAAAGTCTTGAATAGCACATTTAAAACTCCGTATATTATGTGGTCTTCGTGCTAACATCCAGCGAAGTTTTTCCTCTTCTTTTTGATATTCTTCTCTTTTCTTGATCCTATCAAGCTTATAATTTTCAGCTTTATACTGTTCGATAATTACGTCATCATTAAAATCACCTGACAGAATTTTAATCAGCAATTTCTTATTTTCTATAAGAAATTCCTTGTATTTTATGCCACAAGACATTGACTCTATAGAATTAGAAACAACCTCTTCATAATCAGGAACAAATGGAATAACTCTTTGTACTATTTTTTCTTTAATTTCATGATATAATAATTCATTATTTGTCTTATCTTTTATTTTTTCTTCATTTGCAACAATAATCGTATTAAAGTTCTGATTTTCACAGTAGTCATTAATACACCCTAAGAGATCTGTGTAAGTAATATTTGTTCTTTCCAAATCATCAAAAACAAGTATAACCTTTTTATCATAAATCGTATTGCTTATAGGTACAAAATTAACTAAGTCCATAATTGAAGAAACCACTTCTCCTTTTTTTTGCCAATTTTCAGGCAAAATATCCTTGATTGTACCAAAAAATCTTTTATAGGAATCTGTAAATTTTGAAACTTTTATTCCATTCAACTTATCGAGTTCACTTGCCTTCTCTAACCATTTTTTCTTTACCTCTACTCGTAATCTATCTAAGGAGTCTATACCAAATAAACTAACACACACAAAAACATAGTTATCTTTCGCTAACGGAATAAATTTGCTCTTAATTAGATATGTTTTACCAGATCCCCACTCTCCAGATAACATCAAGGCACCAACAGGATTATTTATTTCACAATAATTTTTTAATTCTTCAATCAGATTCATTAGCTCCTCCAACCAGAAACATAGTTATTAATAAGTCAATCATGTGAGCAAATATAGATGGATTCATTCTATTAAAATTTTATAATCCAACATTATTAATGAATATCTCAAGTTTCCAGATCGTATACTTTTTTATATCACTCATATATCCTATCCACCTCAGCTTCATATACCGCCTCAGTATGTGCATCAAACAGCACCCATTCCACCAAATCAAAGCTGTCTGGATTATCCTGCAGAAATCTATTAACTGTATGAACTGCAACTTTCGCTGCCAACTCTACCGGGAAACTGTATACTCCTGTCGATATAGATGGAAATGCGATTGTTCTGATTCCATTCTCCATTGTCAGCTTCAAAGAATTAAAATAACAGTTTGCAAGAAGTTCTTCCTCTTTGTTCCTGCCACTATTCCATACCGGTCCAACAGTATGAATTACATAATCACATGGCAGATTATATGCCTTTGTAATCTTTGCCTCTCCTGTCTCGCATCCATGAAGTGTTCTGCACTCGGCTAAAAGCTCCGGTCCTGCTGCACGATGAATGGCACCATCAACTCCGCCACCTCCCAATAGAGAATTATTGGCAGCATTAACGATTGCCTGCACATCTGTAATTTTTGTTATATCACCTTTTACTGTCTTTATTATGTACATCAGTTCCATCCTTTCCAGATATCCGGCTGATAACCAAGTGTGGACTGCTTTCCATTCCTTACTACCGGAGTTTTGATTACCTGCGGATTCTCAAGTACTTTTTCAAGCTTGTCCTCATCAGCAGTATATTTAATGAGTGCAAGCAAATCTTTGTCTTTGCCATCCCAGTTGATCATATTCTCCAGACCACCATTTACCTGTGCAACAGAGTTAAATTCGCCTTTACTCATGCCTTTTTCTTTCATGTCAATGAACTGATACTTGATGCAACGTTCCTTAAAGAACCGCTCTGCCTTCTTAGTATCATTACATTTCTTAGTGCCAAATATCTGTATATTCATAATCAGTATTCCTTTGCTATCTCTTCATCTATTCCATACATAGCCTTAAAATGTTCGAGGTCAGCCGGACTTTTTATCAACATTACCTCTTCTATCTTACCTGTATGTATATCCTTAAATCCTGCAACCTGCTCGCCATTACAAATGCTTGCTTTGATTACCGGCTTCTTGTTTTCCTTATCATAAGACTGTACAACACATTTCTTCTTAAACAGTCCCATTTTGCTCACCTTCCTTCGCCTGTGCCAACAGCACAAGCTTCTCAAATGACTGTGCAAAACGCTCATCATCTTCACTTGTCCGCTTCTTTGAACCTTTTATATGATTCTTAGAAGAACCTCGTCTTGCTTTCTTATTAAGGTGTCTTTCCATAAGCATCCGATCAATATTCTCATCCGTGTACCACTTGCCGGATTGATGAATTGCATATGCACCCTTTCCAAGCGCCATTGCAGCAACGCCATAATCCTGAGATACCACAATGTCTCCCTTATGACATATACTGATCAACTTATAATCTACCGCATCTTCTCCGGCTCCAACCACAATTACTTCACTATAATCTGAATAGAATACATGGTTCGTGTCACACAGCAATGTGGCTGGAGTATTATATTTTTCCGTAATCTCTTCTACAATGCCAACTACCGGACATGCATCTGCATCTACAAATATCTGCATTTTCCATAAAATCCGCTTTGTTCAAATATAATTTATGTTCGCATTTCAACTTCTTTTAGCCCGCTCATTTTGGCGTATTTCCACATTCTGTTTAAGAGATCCTGAGAATACCTCTCAAAGTCCTTTTGAACAATGATATTATCTACTACTTGTATCCCCTTATTTCTCTGTCCTATTTTTATAAGAAAATCCTGCTTAGGCAACTTGTTACTCTTTCTCTCGTTGCATTTTGCACATGACAATACAAAATTCCATAACTTATCATCTTTTACAAATGACCACGGAATAAAATGATCCACATGTATATTCTTTCCAAGCTTTTTCCCACAATAAAAACAATTATCTTCTTCAAATTCTTTTCTTAATATTTCTCTGTAAACTGACAGATCTTCTCTCTTAGGCGTTGCCAATTCCAGTTTGTCTATTACACGTACCAACACATTATCATCATTTATTTGTTCCAAAAATCGTGCCCATGCGTAATAATTCAATTTTTCTAATTCTGATTTATACTTCAACATAAAATTATACACACTGGAATTAAGAACGATTCCGTCTTCTTTCAGATTAAAACTATAAATTATTCCATCAAAGTCATCATACAAAGCACCAATAACAAATCTTTTACATTCTGCTGTTACCTGCTTAATAATTTTGTTTTTAATATCCGCACTAAGTGATTCAAATTCCAAATTAATAAATATATTATTTTCTTTAATAACATCTTTAAATATCAACTCGATCTTTGAAAACTCTGATTTCCCATCTTTTCTCATCTGTCGCAAATCATATTTCACTACTAAATTCCAATAATTATATGCGAATCGACCAAACAACTCTTCGTAACTATATCTGACACCTTGTTCTGTCATCTCTCCCGAAAAAGCGCTATCTAACAAAGACTTTATCAATCCAAATTTATATGTGTTTCTCTTCTTGCAAGCATCTGAGAATACAAAATTAAACAATGACCAAATTTTGTCTTCGCTTACAACATATTCAATTATAGCTCCAGCTTTTAGATTCCATCCTGCCATAAGCGAATCTCCCTTCATCTAGTCTTTTATCTTACTATCTCCTGTTACATAATTAATCTCAATATCTGGCTACACATTATAGGCACATACACAAAAACATATGCCCGTACCTGAAGTTTCAACTATAAGTCTAGTTCAAAATTGTCATCATCTATATCAATAATCTTTCCCGATACCTTTTTCGATTTTTTATCCGTCTGTACTGTAACTTTCAGTGCCTTATTTTCTTCATCACTTGTTTTAAATAAACTATCAACGAACGCCTTAATATCCATTGATTGCTCTGTTTCATTCTTCTCATATTTTTCTGAATATGATTCTGGAATCTTCTTATCTTTCATTTCATCGGTGCTTTTATTCAATGATTCAGCCAAAGCCTTATTCTCTGCGGTATTTTTATTATACCAACAAAATTTCTTAGGATTCCATCTCCATTTAAACATTTTAAGTGTCTCTCTTGTCATTTCATCTGGTTTTCCATCAAAGTATAATTCAATAGAATTATATTCATAATTGTTTACTATTCTCATATCTCACACCTTCTTTTCAAATTCCATACTTTGATCTCTTATTTAGTGAAAATCCTAAAATTCCTCCTACGATGCCGCCCACTACATGCGCCATGTTAGAAATGTTATCATCCAGAACAACTCCATCATATACCTGCTGTCCCAAATAAATGGCAGCTACAAGTATGAAAGTGATTGGTATCTCTCCTTCTCGAAAGCTAGTAAATGAAGCCATTAAAATAAATGCAAATACAACCCCGCTAGCACCACATAATGCCGTATTCCAAAAGAAAAGATAATTAATAACGCCCGTCACCAGAGCAGTAACTGCTATTACCTCTATAATTTTCATTGGTCCATGTTTTTCCTCAAGCATAGGCCCTAGCAATAAGATATATGCCATATTCCCTATAAAGTGTTGCCACCCATCATGTCCAAATACATGTGTAAATAAGCGTAAATATGTAAGTGGTGACATTAAAGACGAATGATATGTCATAAATATCATCTGATTACTCTTGCCATTGGTAAGATAATTCAATAATGTTGCAATAAAACAAATTGCCGCAAAGCCTAGTACAACCGGAGCATTGAATGTGATTTTTATTTTTCTTTTCATCTTCAGTCACTCCCTGTTTACTTACTTCCAGCCTCCAGAAGAGCCTGCTTAAGTTCTTGTTCTACTTTTACAAGTTCTGTCTCTGCATCCTGGCGTCTCTTTGCTCCTTGCTCATGAATTTTTACAACCTCTGATATCGAAGAAATAAGCTGCTGGTTGCATCTCTTTAATGTTGCTATATCCACAACTGAGCGTTCTGCTTCTTTTGCAGTTTCAACCGTTGCCATTTTGAGAGTTTCAGCATTTCTAGTCAATAACTCATTCGTTTTTTCAGTTATCATATTTTGAGCAGACAATGCTCTCTGAGTATGTTCAATACCAAGTGCCAAAACCATTTGATGTCTCCATAGTGGAATTGTGTTAACCAGAGATGATTGTATCTTTTCCAACATTTCTTGATCATTATCTTGTAACAACCTAATTTGAGGTGCAACCTGCATTGCGATTACTCTAGTAAGCTCTAAATCATGTAGCTTCTTTTCAAAGCGATTGCATAAATTAACATACTTATTGTAGTTTTCAACATCTTCTTGCATTTGTGATGTTTCAGCTTTTACCTTCAACGCTTCAAGTTGTTCTCCTCTTGCCTTATCCAATGCCTTTTTGCCAGCAATAATATACATGGTCAATTCTCGATAATACTGTAAATTCAGATCATACATTTGCTCAAACATTTCAACATCTTGTGTCAAAACTACTTGATGCTTTTCTAAATCCTTTTCAATTCTTGAAACATTTGTTTCTGCCTTTGCATAATTAGCCTTAATAGAATCTACGCCCCTTTTAGCTTTTTGGAATATTCCAAGAATTCCTTTCTTTTCAGGCTCTGTGGTTGCATCCAAAGCAACAGTAAGTTCTTTTAACGCATCTCCTACATCTCCCAGTTCGCTAGTTTTTACTTTTCCTAAAATATTTACAGAAAAATCTGAAATACTTTTCTGTGCACTGGAACCATACTGAATAACCTGCTTGGCATTTGAAATATCAATCTCATTTGCGAACTGTGCTACCATTTCCTTTTCATCATTACTAAGCATACTTTCATCAATAGATCCAGCATTATATTCAGTCTGTGTCTGTACAATAGGTTGAACTGTCTGCCTCACAGGAGCGCCCTCTAGTAAGATATTTGACTGTTTCTCTTCTTCCGGATTTAATGTAAGTGTTGTTTTTGTTTGATTTTCCATAGCTGGTCTCCTTTCAATTTACGCATTAGTGTTTTAATGGGCCTTCGCCCTTAACATATCCATCTTGTCCCATTATTTTCTGCAAGGCATTCGCTTTTGCTATGGTATCCATAGTTGCGACCTGATATATGCTATCAATTTTTCTCTCCACTGCCGCTATTACTGTGTCAATCGATTCCATAACCTTAGTATATACTTTATCAATCTGTTCCTTCGATACACCAGCCGTTAAATACTGCTGATGTGCAAATATTAACCTTAATGTTTCTGGCAAATAGTATGTTGAAAATCTATGCGTACCCTCTATCTTATCTGGATATTTTTCCAGAGCGGTACTAAGTTTGTGTAACTTTTCTATAAGAATACCAATTTGCTTTTCCATGTCTTCACTTATTTGACTATGCTGTACGTCTTCAAAATAAAAAATATATGAATCCAAGTCTGCTCCTTCTATGATTTCTTCAATAGTAGTCTCTATTTTCATATATTTCATATCATCTTCACTTTTTGAAGATTCAATAGTATGCAATACTTTAAATAATACTTCCGTATTTGGTGTCGATATATATAGGTTCTCACCATTAGTCAGTACTTCTAATATTATTGGGCTTCCTTCAAATTCCATTATTGCTGCAATATCGTCCAACAGAATCTCATATATATCACTTCCACCATAAAATCCAATTTTGTTAGAAAACAAGTACAGTTTTCCTTTAATAGATATATACTGTCCATCACCAACTTCTTTATATAATACTGCATGATTCATATAATGAATAAGTTCATTCTCATCTACTATTATACCAAGATCTTCATGCGGGAACACCGGTAGTGAGCCATTCAAAATATTGCTTATAATATCATCTGGCAAAATATTAGAAATTTCCTTCTGTAGGTCAGAGTGTTCTGCAATATACTCATATAATCTTTTCGCTTTCTCCATTACAATCTCACTCTCCAATCTTGGTTCATTCTTAAGTATCACTTTAATCCTAAAAAATGGTCTTCTCATTTTACGCATTGGTGCATCGGAAATATAAATATCTTCAGTATCTGAAAAGTCCCATTGACCATACTCTATATCCGATAATCTTCTGCAATCTGCAAATGCACTATCAGCAACTTCAGTCTTACATTCCATTTTTACACTCGACAAATATATATCATGTAAAAAACAATTTTCAGGGATTCGATCAACTTTTTTCACTGAAAAAGATGTTAACCTACTACACAGAGAAAAACTTTCTTCTCGTAAATCCTCTATAGTGTTCATTTCGACAGATTCAATACTTGATAATGAAAATGCATTAGCACCGATACAATCCATTTTCGAACGAATCTGTATGTCTTGCAGTGACTCACACTCAGCAAATGCATTATCTCCAATTTTTCTAATACCTAATCCAAATTTTACTTTTCTTAAATTACGACATCCCAAAAAAGCAAAATCGTTGATTCTTAATATTGAATCAGGTAATTGTATATGCTCAATTATTAAATTGTTCGAGAATGCTTTTTCTCCTATTTCTACTACTTCCTGTCCTGAAATCTTTTCCGGTATATTAATCCGCTTACTCTCGCCATTGTATTTATCAATCGAGATCTGACTTCTTGTTATGTTATGATAGGAAAAATCACATGAATGTTTACTATTTAAATCCATACGATTCATTACCACCTTTATTTAAAGCTAACTGCAAGTTTGGATGTCATGTTGTTCTCCATCAACCAATTTAATATATCTGGGGTTAAATCATCAACACTTGCTTTTCCAGATGCCACTTTCTTGAGAAATGCAATAATTTCGGCACCATCTTCTCCAAAACCCAAACTATTTATTATCTCGTCTGCTTCCTGTAACCCTTTTTCCACCTTGTCCAGATTATCCTGTTTAAAATCCCAAGAAGCCCCTAATTTAATTTTATTGGATGCATAATCTACTTTTTCTCGCTCTGGTGCAATACCTTTTATAGTCTGAAGCATATTTATCTTTTGGTCTGCCACTTTATGATAGTAGTCTGACCATTCTTGAAGTATTGCTTTCTTAATAGTAAATACTTCCTTTTGCAAATAATTAGCCGTAGATTCTTGTATTAATCCTCTCGATACTGCATCGCTCGATGATTTAAGCAATCCAATAACCCTTCCCCTAGTTTCCTGCGAGATAACAAATCCCAATTGAGACATACTGTTTGTAACAGCATTAACCATCAGATGAATCTCACTTACGACATTAGAGAAAATCTTATCGTTTTTTTCCTGTTTTTGTACGTCATTAGAAGATTTTTCTAATTCATATATTTCCTTCATAGCAATTATGCTCTGATCTAATAAATCTACTAGCATTACATCACCTTCCAATCCATAACAGTCTTACTATCTGACTCAATCTTATTGCGTGATTCTGCATATCTCGTACTCAAGTCACCACCATTATCTACAAAAATATTGCCTCTTCTTTTTTCAACATCTCGTGCAACATATTCAATATCCTTTTGTACTGTCTGTAATATTGATAATACACGCTCAAGCTTCGTCAAAGGATCTTTCGAGAACATCAGCAATGTATCTAAATCATCTGTACTTGCAATGCCCTTCTCCACCTCGCCAAAAGCTACTGATATGGTCTTAGCATCTTTTTTTATTCCATCTAGGACCTGAATATTACCATGAATATTAACTAATGAATTGCTTGCAGTCTCATAAAAGTCCTTTATTTTATCAATCAAATCTTCTATATCTTCATCATCAATATCCTCATAATCCAAATATGTACCGATTTGTTCCAGTATACAGTTTGCTTTTTCTTTTTCCGCTTCTGCAACTTTTGGAATACGCGTATATATCTTTTCATATATCTCACGAATTTCTCGACGTTGTGGAATTGGATCATTTAACAGAATTTGTTCATCTGGTATCAATAACTTGACCTTCTGAACTTTGCGTACGTCAGAATTAAATTCTGTCGCTCTAATAAACACTTGCGATGACTTCAGGTTACCTTGAATAATATTGTAATACTGCGTAATCACATCTTTTACTTTTTCATCATTATTCAAAAGCATACTTACAAGCGAATTCCATTCTGTGCAATGCGAATTTTGTACAACTTTTTTCAGATTTTTAGCCATCAGATTTGTTGTTGGAATACCTTCAACTTTTGTTCCTGTAAACACTCCTTGCATTATCTCTCGTATCATTTCAGTAGCAATCGCACAATCTTGATAATCTACTGATTGATTATCAAAAACATTTACAGTCTGAATAATTGTTTTTTTCCACTTTTCAAGCCAAGTCTGAACTCGATACACCATCATAGCAGAATTATCAAAATTCCAGCTTCCATTTCCTAATGTTACATATGCCAAAAACGCCTCTAATACACCTTGCGTTTCTCTATCTGCTGGCAAAATTGTTAATGCATTCTTAGCTGCTCTTTTCTGTCTTTCAAATCCTATAAAGTCCTTTGTAGCTTTTACACGATTCAAATTATCCAAAGATACGCCTTCTATCTGCCAATTAATTGCAGATATCAAGAATCTTTTATTTATTTCATCTCTAGCTTTTGTAATATTAACAACGTCTTTTGTTGTAGCACCTACATTTAGTTCTCCTCCATCAATCCAAATTTGCAGTGTTCTCTGTCCAAGCAAGAAATCAGCCATTGCCGGATCAACTTTCTGTACGATATGTTCTGGTGGTTGAGTAATATCTGATCCATCCGATAGTTGTTTTACTGGATCTACAGATGCTTTAACCGGCTTATCACCTTTTCTTCCTGTAAAAGTTGGAATTCCTAAATCATCAAAAAATCCAATTGGCATTCCACCTAAATATTTTATACCGCTTTCTTCATACTCCAGATCTGATGCATTACCCCAAACTCTTATGAATCTTTCAACTCTGTCTGCTTGGCTTTCTTCAACTTGCTGATGAATATAAGTACTTACATATAGACTCTCAAATGGAATATCATTAATCCTTTCAATTGCAAATTCAGGAAAACTCTCCTTTTTGAATAGATAATTTCTCATAGCTCTCTCAATAACATCTCTTAATAGATATCTAGGAGTTCTATAATCCGGCTGCAAAATACACATATATAGATTCGTAATTGCTTTTTTAGTAAATGGGAATAACGATAATTCCTTCCCCTTTGCAATTTCAACTGTATCCCAAAGAGATTTTTCCTCTCCTTTATGAATAGGATACTCTTTCATAGAAGCACCATTCTTCGCCCAGTCATCTAAAATATCGCCACGCAAAGACATTGCATTTAGATATCTACCAACAAATTCATACAGCGAATTCTGATCTTCACCGAACACATCATTTGGAATAACAAAGAATTGTGTAACTCTATCCTTATGGTTATCCATAAAGTTTACGTTAAAATATTTTTCAGTTGTTCCTACAATAGAGGAAATTCTACAAAGTTCTTGACTTTCATACATTCCAGTATGTTCAGTAGTCAAAACATTTAGCAGTGCAACATTTACACCAGTAAATGCTGTAACATCCTCAATCAATAGAGTAAGATTTTTACCCTGTCTTTTAATCTCTTTTCTAATTTCCACAAAGACCTGTTCAAAATCTCCTGGTTCCAATCCAGCACATGTCTGAATAACCTTATTTACCAGAGTATTCATATAATCAGCTAGTCTTTCTGGCATTTCATCATCCGCAAGAATGGCATTTGCCATTTTCATGGCATTTTTAGCTGCACCATTGGTAAACATATCATCGCAAAAATTAACATCCACTTCAAAATCTGAAGTTTCAAACAACGCCATTACATCTCTGCTATCACCAGTTTCATTTTCAGCTACTTTTTGATAAATACGATCGATAGCACCTTCTTCTTTCATTAGATTTAGTTGAAACTGTTCGTATTGCAATAATTCAACTAATCTCTTCTTTTCATTATTACTTATAATCTCATCATTTTCATCGTTCTTGATTTCAACAATGAAGTTTTGATATATCATATCTTTAAGCTTCTTATTGTCAATCGTTGAAGTTGCTCGAACCAGCCTGTCATACACAGCCTTATTCGGTATATTGGCAACTTCCGGCAATTCGAGTAATTGC
Source organism: Lachnospira rogosae (ex Hitch et al. 2025) (assembly GCF_040096455.1). Taxonomy (NCBI): domain Bacteria; kingdom Bacillati; phylum Bacillota; class Clostridia; order Lachnospirales; family Lachnospiraceae; genus Lachnospira; species Lachnospira rogosae (ex Hitch et al. 2025). The sequence goes on from NZ_JBBMER010000005.1 coordinate 140,306, forward strand.
TTTATCGTTCCTTTCAAACTATTATCACTTCTACGAACAAAAAGAACTACTTCATTTTCTGGTGCCGCCTGTTCTAATCTAGCCGCAAACCATCTAATAAGGTGTGATTTTCCAGCACCACTTGAGCCTATCACTATAATAAACTGATGCTCATTTTCAGTATTCAAGACATATTTATTAAAAACTTTCTCTTCAGACATAATTTTGTCTGTTTTACTATCCCACTTCTTTCTTATATGAATATTTTGAACAGGCACATGAGTAGCTAAGAAATCAGCTTGTGTACTCGTAACAGTATCAATACGAATTACTTCACCTATTCTACTTTTTGCAATTTCTGAATTCATAAGCTATCTCCTTACTGTTACATGAGTAACTGTTGATTTAATTGGATGTAATTCTGCTTCATATAGGAACCACATATCACCACTATCAAGCTTGTGTGATAATTGGATAATTCCTTCATCATGTAATGCTCGTAAACCACTTGACATAGCAAGATTGATTTTCTTATTTCCATCAATATCGGATAACCCTATTTCAGCATACGGCTTTATTGCAGCCACGAAATCAGTAAATGTGTATTCTTCTCCCTTTTTTATGTTGCATACTGCTAATACGGCTTTTAGATACGTATACATGTTAGGCAATAAAAGCATATCATGAAGATTACCAAGCCCCAAATATGTAGCCCAGAATCTCCAAGCTCTCATATCATCTTCATATACTGGTTTTCCTATAACTTTTGACATATGTTCTACTAATGCAGCTTCAGACACTCCTTTAAACTTAAACACTTGTTCATTCATCGATATATATTCTTTTGATACAGCAAAGAATAATCCTTCCGATATTGTATCTATATTGCCTACAATATATTCTCGCATTGAATCATATGATGATACATACTTTGAGTCTATTGCCAATGATATATCACCTTCCTTTACAGAAATAAGCCCTAACTGTCTTGCTGCATCACGAACCATTCCAAAATATTTTGTTGTACCACCTAAATCCGATGGTTCTAACAACTCTCGCAAATCGCTTTCCTTCATTGTTCTGCTTTTAATCGCTTGGCAAAGGGCATATACCCTTTCCGGAATTGCAGATGTTTTCATTCTATCTTCAAACATATCTCTACATCCTTTCTATCAAATATTCTTCAAGTACCGGTCCATCGACAATTGATGAAACGGTTTTACCTATTTCATTACAAAAAATATCTTCTTTGAAAACATGCAATAATCGTATTTCACCGGTTTGTAATGATTTCCGTAATCTACTAATTTTCTTATATATGCCCGAGTATTTATTTCCATACAAAACAACTGCATCTCCTGCAAAGAAATAATAATCTCCATGGTCAACCAACCGAACAAACTCATTCATTCCCAGCAAATTTACATCTGTCCATTCTGAAATACTATTTAACAAATTAAAATAACTGCTTTGATCATCATCATTTATAATAACAGTTGAAAATCCTCTATTAATTACATTTCCTATTAACTCTGTATTATCACTATCCGCAAATAAAATAGCCTCATTAGAATTAGCAAACATATTATTCAACTCAACAGAAAACTTTCTTGCTGGAGCCGGAATTTTCTTTACCAACTCAAATCTATTTGGATCTGATTCAACAATATTCTTATGATTGTCGCAACCAGCACAGTATTCTGAAACCCTACTATATGTAGAATTAAAGAACATCTCTGACCAGCACATGCGCTTTCCAAGCTTAACAGAACGACTCATGGTCTTAAATGCTCTTTCATTCTTATTCCATTCTTTAGTACGAACATCTTCTATCAACCGTTTTGTATCCTCCGAAGTCTGCAGTAATCTTTTATCCAAAATAGATATTCTTATAAAATATACCTGTGTATGAGGATCTATGACCATATCTAAAATTTTAATCAAATTGTATCTTCTTAACAGAAGAATTACATAGATATTCCACTTTTGATCAACAGTACTGGTATCCTCCGCATAATCCACACTATTATAATTAGGCTTAACAGATGTATCTAAAGTATATGAATCTATCCCTCTTGTGGAAGTATGGCTATTAAGCATACTCTCCCATCGTCCAAGAATTTTTTCACTTCCAAGAACTTTGTCAGTCATAACAAATGCCGATTCCAAATCCTCTTCTGGATATACACACATTACACTAAGACAAGGAAGACCATCTCGCCCTCCTCTTCCCAACTCCTGATAATATGCATTTGGATTATCTGGTACATATAAATGTAAAACTGTTCTGACATCACTTTTATCAACACCGACTCCAAATGCTGAAGTTGCAATTATAATGTCAAACTTGTTTTCTGACCACTCTTCTATAATTCTAGAACGCTCATCAGACTTCGTTTTTCCAGTAAATGTCTCTACATTTGTAATACCTATATCTGCTGCCATTTCCTTAACCTTTTGAGCTTGATCAGGTCTCATTACATATACAACCATTGGTCGAGGTAAACATCGTAATAATTCTCTTGTTTTTTCATTCTTATCCCGATATGAAGTTGCTGATACCAACTCAAATCTTGGTTCTCTTCTTAATGCATCACATCTTATTTCAATCCATTTATCTCCAGTAGCAAACATACTCTGTAAAATCTTAACTGTTGTTCTTTCATACGTTGCAGATAATAACACTGTTTTCAATTTAGAATTCTTTTCGTATAAGTTATTACGCCAAGGTTCCAAACACTGATAATCAACTCGAAAAAAATTTCCCCATTCAATTACAATATGTGCTTCGTCTATAATAAGATTTCTTAAATATCCAGCATCATTAGCAGTCTCTATCACTTGTTTAAATACTTCATTCTTAATAAGTGCTTCTGGAGAAATAAACAATAATCGTAGCTTTCTGTTTTTTATTCTATCTATAATGCTTCTCTTCTCTTCACTTGCTAAATCACTATAATAACAAGCGATTTCTGCTTTGGATGCGACTCGAATATTATCCCTTGCAACTCTAACTTGATCCATTGCTAATGATACAGTTGGTACAACAGTAATGGTCAATCCATCATTTTTTTGATACGCCATAGCTTGCGTAATCAAACTCTTTCCTCCACCTGTCGGCAAAGAAACCAATGCTGTATATCCTTCTGGCATATTAAGTGCACCATTAACCGCAAGTTTTTGACGTATTGATTTGAATCTCTGGAACCCTGTTAAACGATATATATTAGGTGTAACCCCAAGAAAATATCTTTCATCTTTTTCTGGTTCTACATAGTCTACCATAAATCCTTGCTTGATAATATCTATGTTGAGATAATCCGGCAAATTTAAGGTTGCATAACAAAGACCTTCTGAGTCGATACGGAGTCCATATTTATTATCTGTGATATCAATATCAATAGGTAATCGTACAGCTGTCTGAAAAACAAGCAGATAATTTCTAAGCGAAATCAAAAAGTCATCCAGCGATATTCTGCGTGTTCTATAAAAATTCACATACTTAGACAACCTATATGCTGTCATATATCTATATTTTTCTATTCCGCCTCTTGGACAATTATTTGTGCTTATCCCACCTAGTTCATTATCCAAAATTTTTTGTATGCATTCTTGAATCTGCTCTTTAATCATGCGTCTTCCTCACCATTACAAATGCTGCTGCCTCGAGTTCTACTCTAGTTGTTCTCAGTGCTTCAAGCATCGTCTGATAAACCTGCTTTTTCTGCTCAATTTCGCCTGCATCTACACCAAAAAACTTAGCTTGTGCAACTTCTGCATTCAATGTCTGTTCTATACTGGCTGCTGCTTGTTTTAAATTGCTACTAGCCTTCATTTTTTCCTTTACCTGATTTTTGGCCGCCTTCATTGACGCAGAAACGAAATTAATCCACTTGTCCTCTGGATAAGCTTGTCTAAACCAATCAACATTAGAACAACCATATCTTTCTTTAATATGTAGCCCATCAGTTTTTACTGATCTCCTACCTAGATGCACTACATCCCTTCTAATATCAGATGTTGATTCTCTTGAAACGGCATCAATAATTTTTAATACTTTATCTGTAGGTACATGCTCATACTTTTGTGTACTGATAGGAGTTATGACTTGATCAGCAGAAACATAACTCTTATATTGTCTTATCGCAGTTAGGGGAATCCCATTTTCCAATAACAGTTGCTCATTGGGGTATAAATTCCAAGTATAAACGATTCCTCGCCAATCAAAATCCGCTTCAAGTGCAAAAGCTGTACAGGTTCCTTTGTACGAATTCATTGCATTATCTACAATACAATCAAAGACCTCATCCCCTGGTGCAAAGAAGTGTAAATAATCATTTTCAATAGAAAGTTCACGATTAAAAGTTCCTACAATTTCCCTGCTGCCTGTAGATGTTTTATTTCCAGTTCTTTCTTCGTACAATTCCCTAACCCTCCTTGAAAAGGCATTTGATGTACGATTTACATATTCCATCCAATTCGGTGGTATCAACATTGAGTTTTCTGCTGACTTTATAGAGAATGAATTTTCATTAAATCTCACAACACCATTTTTATTAAACTGACCTTTTAATCCTGCAAGACTTGCCCATCCCATCATTGTATTGGCAAACAATTCGTTCTCATTGGATGTGTAGTAGTGTAAAAGTCTTTTTAGCTCTTGATTGAGTGTTGCATATATAAACGCTGCTGAATCAAAGTGTTGCTCCTCTCTCACTTCTTTTTCCATTCGTTGTGAAGATTCTATAATCTCATTAATTGCATTAGAAATACCATATCGGAAATCACTTGTTACTGCATGAATAATGCTCTCATTGATTTCATTCATAATAATTTCCAATCCACTTAAAGACTGAGTAAATATATTCAGTCCTTTATTCCAGAAATTATATAATTCTTCTTCTAAAGTTTCTTTTGCATAAGTTACAACCGAACATACATCTTTATCTGCTGGTCGTCCTAATCTGTCTAATCGACCTATTCTTTGCTCAATGGCATTTGCATCCCAAGGCAGATCAATATGAATTACAAAGTCTGCTCCCTGAAGATTTCTACCTTCGCCACCAGTCTCATCACAAAGAAGTATTTTACATTCATCATCATTTTGGAAACGATAAATACTCAATTCCAATTCTTCTTCGTTCATATTCTTGTTAAAGAGAGCTATCTTTTCTTCTCCAAAATATGCTCTCAATACTTGACCATATTTTTCAAATGTTTCTGCATAGTTTGTAAATACTACTACTTTTTCCTCATATATTTCCTGATCAATGAAATCAACTATGCTAAGTATTCTACTTGAATAGTTATATGGCTCTGCTAATACATTATCAAGCTCTTCAAGCATCCATTCTTCTGCACTTTGCCATTCCTTTGCATTTTCTTCTACATCCTGATTAATAGCTAATCCGCTTTTTCTTTGCTGCTCAATCTCCTTATTGAACGCCCAAGATGAGCTAAAAAATGCTGTAAGTAACGGAATATAATGTATTTCAAAATCTTGTGCAGAAATTTCCTGTCCGCTTATCCAATCAACAATAGCTTCATATGTTGTATGCTCGTAAGTGTTCTTATCTGGATTAAGCTCATATTCGATTTCTCTGACTGTTCTATGTGGAAGTTCCTCTTCCATATATCTACGTCTATTTCTGATAATATTTTTTTCAAGCTGATAATTCTCGCATACATACAGAAGAGCCTCTTGTATTGCACCCTTACCATAGTCTTCACTCTCCAGATTTATTTCTGATAAAACCTTATCGAAACCTTCATCCTCAATAAGTCTAGAAATTCTTCTAAGGCCATTTTGTATATCATCAAACAAATCTGTACAATCATCATTTTCTAAAGGATTCTCACCATCTTCCAAAGTATCAGCAATATTATCTATATAGTCATCAAAATCCTGTAATACAAGGTATGTACTCTTGGTAATATTTTTTTGTTTTTCTACAAGAGTTTGAAAATCTTCTATTGAAAAATGGTCATATTTGTCAGGCATAATAAGTTGAAGTAACGCCAAATATGCTTCTTTCTTTTGTTGAACCGGAGTGGCTGATAACAACAAAATATTCTCTGAGCGCTTACTAAGCGAATGAAAATATGTATATAACCTTTTGTTTGCCAAAAGTTTATGAGCCTCATCCGCTATAACAAAGTCCCAACGGCTGTTAATATATTTCTCAATATCTTCTTCCGCAATAAGTTCAACATAATTATCATTCACGTTATTTCCTGGTGTTATTTCAAACTTAATGAGTAATTCCGCTCTCCACTGTGCTACAAGAGGTCGTGGTACTGCTATTAAAACTCTCTTATTTGAATTATGTAATGTATATACTTTTAAAACAGAGGCAGCCTCAATAGTTTTACCCATACCAACTTCATCTGCTAACATCACTCTACAGTTTTTTTCTTGTAAACAACGCATAATAGTTCTGAGCTGGTGTTCTTTTAAAAATATCTTACATCCTGCTAATTCTTTGAATCCAAATACTGAATTATCAAGAACTTTTACAGTTTTACTCACGACATTTCTTCCAAAATACCACGCAGGATTCTGAAACTCATAACTTCTAAGCTGCTCTGCTGGCGAAATTCTGCCACAATTAAATGGTGCATCTATAACGTCTTCTCTAACTTTTATAACTTTATCTGTAAATTCTTCTTTGAGGTAATAGTAATACCATTCATCCTTCTTAAGTGCTGACAATATCTTATATCTATTTCCTCTATAAATAACATAAGATTCTCGATGCAAAGTACATCTCTTTACATAGTCATATGGTAATTCTGCTTTCTCCGGTATATTCTCATAATAATTTCTAAATCCAAATGGATCTAAAAATGCCACTGTTACAATCTCTGTAAAATCATCCACTTGAATTATGCGACCTACAATAAAATTTCTTGGGTCATCAAATTCTGCTATTGGACATCTTATGTACATTCCTCTTTCCAAAAGCTCAACCTCCCTTATATTTCAACCAATGATTTGTAGTTTTCAAGACACTTCTCTCTTACTGCACACCATTGACACCATATATTTGCTTCTTTGTCGTAACTTGCATTTTTAAGATTATCCGGCAAAAACTGTTTTTTCTCTGCCGTCGTCAAATCATTGAATTTGCCAAGTAATACATTCTCCTGATTTTCATTTTCCAAATGCAGGTATATGAATTCTTCTTTCTTTCTCATCATTTCGAAATCTATATCTGTTACCTTTGGAAACTGTTTTATCTTACCATCCTGCAACGCTTGATGAATAATCGCACTCTTAGCATTCGATTTAATATCTGTTATCTCAGATTCGTTCAAAAATCTAAAATATCGTCTCAAGCGTTCTGCTGAATCATCAAGTGTCTCATTCATTATTGCCTCTGTGGCAATTTGACCTTCTAATTTACGCCGCACATTATTTGCCAGAATTATCTCTAGATATTTTGCCTGCAGGAATCTATCTTGGTACTTAGTACCATTTTCTATTAATGACTCTAATGCAAATCTATATCCACATATGCGTCTTCTAAATCCATCTAAATCCACAAAATTATTTGTATTTTCCCCCAAATCAAATGTGATATTTTGTCTCTCATGAACCTCTGTCGTATCATGAATATTTTTTTCTGTTTTAACCCCTAACAGTTTTAAGATATAATACAGTTCATTTTCTTTATTATCATCGTTTTTTATAAAGCTCAGTTTAAACTTACATCTATTAAACTCTAATCCATAAATCAGTGCATATCTTTTAAAATGTTTAAATTCTTTTCTTGATTTCACATAAACCTGATATTTCCAATCTAAAGGTTCGTATGCTCTTTCAAAAAACGCTATAGTCAATGGCCATGGAAATTGATCTTCTCGTTTTACATTCATATCAGAATCGGACACACACGCAAAATGATAAATTGTGTCAGAATCCTGAGTTGAGCTTTTCAATATATCCCCATCAATCTGCTGGAAGTCTCTGACAATCCAGTTTGCACTTTCACCCTTCTGACTTTCCTGTTTCAAATAATATGCCATTGTATCCTTTAAACAATCAAATGTGCTAGTTGACTCGATTTTTTCAACTTCTTCTAGTCTAGCTAATAATCTCAACAAAATATCCTGAAACTCCGTTTCAGCATCTGCGGTTGGAAGGATTTGTGTTTCTACAAAATCCTTCAATTTCTCATAAAAATGCTTAAAATTATTATTCTCATTTTCAAAGTCTTCGTAGAATAGTTTTGTAATAGTGTTTAGTGCCTCAAGAGATTCTATCAACTCATCTATTTCATCTGATTGAACATTAAAATATGATAACCTCTCTAATTGTTCGGTATACTCTATTTTACCTTTATTCAGCTTGGACATTTGTTTTTTAAGTTTTATCAGCAAATCAATTACACCATCAGTCTCACTATCTCCCTTCAGCTTTGTCGCCCTAGAAAAATAATTTTTTGTCTGATTGAAGGTAGTAATTAATGAACCTACTTTCTTTTCATATAGAGCCCCTGAATACAAGCATTCTGCAATATCATTCATATTCTCGATTCTAATACCACCATTTTCGCTGTCCCACATATTGGTAACGGCTACGAAAAAATGTCCAATCGGATAAGCTAAGAAATGCCTTTCCCCAAATTGTTCTGGGAAATAAACTTTCAATATATCATTTACAGAATTATTGGCGGAATAAAACTGCTCCTTCATGTACGAAAGAACTGAGCCGTTCTTATGTTCATCTGCATGAAAATCTTTAGCAGCCTCTTCATATATTCGTGCAACATATGATGAAAATTCTGTAATATTATCAAACTCTACAACCTTTACATTATTTATATCCTTGCTTTTTTCAATGAGTGTTCCATTAGCTAATCTTCCAATTTGATCTGCGAGCATATTTCCTTCGTAGCTCGGCTGTAGCAATGTTGTTGGCTTAAATTCGTTATTGAACTGACTCTTTATATTCAAATCAAAACAGGAATAAACATCCAGCCATGTTTGATATATCTCGTTATACTGTTGTTGATAATTGAATAACAGCACGACACGCTTGTATTTTGAAACCTCTTCAATCATTGAAAGAATTGTTGGAGTAAATTGATGTATTCCATGAATAACTATCGTATTACAATCAACACTCTCTATAGATTTCACTTCCTTACCTCGCCTTTTATCTTTTGCCACCAGTGCTGTTTTAACAGCATTATCAATTTCAGCTTCCGAAAAATTCTTTTTTAATACAAAAATTTCGGCATTCTCGCCTCGCAGAATTGCATTATAAGCAGCAACCAAATACTTTTGCTCTTCCGTTATCTTTTTAATTTTTATATTTTTTAATAACAGCCCCATTTCAGCCATCAGTCGAATACTATCCAACAATGCACTCTTATTGAATCGTAGAGATTGTTTTATCTTCTTCCATCTTTCAGGTTCAATGTTTGGCGTCACTTTATCTAGTGTATTGGTTAAAATTGTGTACTGTTCAATGTATGTTTTTGTATCAAACCATCTTGGGTATAATGCTTCTACTAATTCTTCTACTGTTGCTAATTGTCCATTATCCAATTCATCATATACTGCTGACAATCCATTCACCATTGTCTGTGAAACACAAAAATGAGCACAGTTTCTTATTGAATCCCAATATGGTTCATTATTTATTTCATATGGATTGCTGTAAGTATATATTGATAATGACATTTTATACCTCCATTAAATTCTGCCACGAAATCTTGCTCTTTGATTTAATATCCTTCATCCAAACAACATTTCTAATAGCTCGTGTTAGTGCTACATACAATACTCGACTTTCTTCATTAATTCGTTCATTTTGTTCCTGCGATACATCATAATTGGAATTATATTTCTTGTTTGGTTCATCTCCAATTCTAATTCCATATGCCAGTTTTTCATTTTCTACATACACATCTAAATCAGCTTTCTTCATTGATGCAATATCCATACCCATATATGGCATAATTACGCATCCATATTCCAATCCTTTTGCTTTATGAACAGTAGTACAAATCACTCGCATATCATCCGTCTCAACCTCAATATTTCGTGCGAGTTCTTCCTGCTTTGTCATAATATTTATATGCATGCTGTGTTCTATCACATTGAGAGTTAAAAAATCTACGCTATATGTTTTAATTATTTTCTCTAATACCAATTCATAATTTGCTTTATAGAATCTTTGCTCACTATCGGTATCCGAATATTGATACCAAGGCTGACACCCTTCATAAATACTCCTCAGTAGCATTAAAATTGGTTGAACCTTAGTATCCACAATTATCTTTTCCCATGTTTTGTTCATCACAATTGTGAAATACTGATTAAGTACATCTGTTAACTTTTTTACCTGCTCCTCTGTACCTAAGCCATGTAATCCTTGTATATCTAACTGAATTCCTACATAATTTGAATTTATTAAATTAAAAAGATTCACTGGATCTCTCGGGTTAAGCAGTGCAATTACCAATTTATACAAATCTAAAGCAGGTATAAGATGATATAAATCTCCACCTATATGAGTTTCTATAAACTCACCTCGAACCTTTGCTTCTTCCAAAATATTATGAATTTGCCAATTATCTCTTACCAAAATAGCAATTATCTTATCTTTCGAAGATAGTTTATGATGCTTGGATAGATATTTTATAATATCCTTCTGCCTTTCGATTTCTGCAAAGAGCTGTTCCATCCTCTGCTCATCGCTGTTATACTCTAATTTGGTCACCAACTCATGTTCTGATAGATATGTCTCAACACTACTGGTCAGCGAATCCTTTCCTTTATGAAATGGCAAATATCCCTTTGAACCCATTTTAGAAAATACTGCATCAAATTTATTTAATAATCTCTTATCAGTTCTATAATTTATGGTAAGTGAAAATTCTTCCCATTTTTCTTTATCTGTTCTAATTAGGTCAAACGCACTAATTGTCGCACCTCTAAAACGATAAATACTCTGCTTTAAGTCGCCAACTACAAAAAGCTTTGTGTCTTTAATCACATTTTGTAACTTTAAGAAAGAATCAATCTGAACATCATCAGTATCCTGAAACTCATCAATAAATAAGTACTTATATTTAAGACCACATTTTTCCTTAAATGCTCCATTTACTGCATCGTTCAGTAATAGCATACTTTCTTTTAGATCAATTTTATTTTTTGAAAATATCTGTTCTTCGTATTCTTTTTCTGCTGGTATCATAACCTTCATTATGACATCATTAAAAAATGGCCACTCTTCAAATGTTCCCAGATTTTCTGCTTTAAGTTCTTTAATCCCATAGCTCTTATTATATAATTGCTGTGAAAAATGCATTAACAACTTTCTGAACTTATGAACAGGCATTCTTAGTTGTTGGGCAAAATTCGCATCTTCTTTTTGCTTTTCAACCAGAAAATCATTAAGATATTTCTCATATATCTGCTCTTTCGCATACTCACTTGAGGAAATTGCAAAATCCGCACCCAGTCCATACTCCATATCGTTGCTTTGCAAAACAGCTTTAGCAAATTTATGTATGGTCGAAATCTGCATTAAGTCTACAGCCTCTATTTCATGTAGCACTTTTTTGTTTTTGGTAAGAATATAACAATTCATAAAATACTGCTTTAGTCTTAATTTCATATTATCAGCAGCCTCATTCGTAAAAGTTACCATAGCAATCTCATCTACAAGATTATTTATAAATCGTTTTCTACTCATGCACAAATAGGCAATACGAGATACCATTGAATAGGTTTTACCAGTTCCCGCACCTGCTTGAACAAGTACATTTTTATCACCCATTGCATGTTCAACCTTATACTGATCAAAATTCCAACTTGTGGAATTTGCAATTTCTTCAAGTATCAATTTTTGTTGTTCTGTATATTGTCCCTCTACAATAATTTCATCGTTATTCAAATCCAAATTATGTGTATAGATTTCAAAATTAAATATTCTAAATGAGCCAACTACACCACTAAAATCATTTCTTTCATCTATTTCTGCCAATCTCACATTTCCTTTGTCAGAAATAATACCTCTGGCATTAAATCCTGCTTCCAACTTATTGCAAACGGATAACAAATCTATTTCACTCTTAACAAATACAACAATCTTTGTTCCGGCAAAATACATTTCTATCAGTTCATCTGAATCCTTTTCTGTTAATTCTTTGTTGAATACCTTCAGTAATGAATATGCATCCGAAACCTCTACAATTTGATCATCCTTTGCCTTATATGATGGTTCAAAATGTTGCCTTACTATAGCCATTGCTTTTTCATCAAATGGAGTACTATTTAACGGCTTTTTCTTGACAAATGCATTTGATATCTTCTGCCCTAGCTTAGTTGCTGAATTCAGGTCATCCGAGAAAATAGTAAAATCCCTAGATGATACAATGTCTAACCTTACATCCTTATATTCTTTTTCTGATATAAACGGATAACATACCATTGATAATACAACTGGACTTATTGCAAACTGGTCATTCAAGAAATTCAGCCAATCAAATCTATATCCTCTTGCCTGTTTCTCTGGAGAACCATAAATTTGGGATTCTCCTTGAATCACAATTTCATCAGGGCCTTTCACATCAAAGATGTACTGAGACTGCCATCCTTTTACTTCAATGACCATAATTCCAACATTTTTTATAAGTAATGCGAAATCAAATTCACGATCATCAACCACCTCTCGATGATTGTAGACTACAACATCGTTAGGCAATAATGAAGACAGTTTTTCCCATACTAACGCTTCACCTTTATATTCAGTTGGCTTGTTATCCATCATTAATGCCATAACGTTTATTCCTCCTAAATTTCAGCTTTAAGTATGCCTACAAATTCTTCTATATCTTTCGCTGTTGTGTATTTGTTTATAGACACCCTAAGTACTTTTGTAACCATATCTGCCAATCCAAGTGCCTGTATTACATAAGATGGTTCTCCAGCGCTACAAGCAGATCCTGTAGACAAAGCCACATCTTCGCTAATCTTCTTAATGAATCTTTCATTATGAAAATCAGATTTATCTACTACCAGGCTCACAATTCCTGGTAAACGTTTTGCTGCATCTACCGTTGTATGAATTCCATCAATTGATGAAATACCTGCAATCAACATATCATCCAAACTTTTGATATGTGCTTCATTTTCCTTAAGATCTCTAAGTGCAATTTCAGCAGCCTTGCCAAAACCTACAATATTATGAACTGCATGTGTTCCTGCACGGAATCCAAATTCCTGCTCTCCCCCATGCATAAATGCTGTGATAGGTTCTATCCCATAAGCATCAGCCTTCATAAATGCAGCACCTATTCCTTTCGGTCCGTATATTTTGTGTGCTGAACAAGAAGCATAATCGATTCCCATTCTCTTAACATCAATTTCTATCTTACCCAAAGCCTGTGTTAAATCAGAATGAAGTGCAATGTTATTCTTCTTACAGATTTCTGCCACTGACTCAACATCACTTATTGTTCCTATTTCGTTATTCACATAAAGCATTGATACAAGTGCTGTATTTTCTTTAATTGCAGAAGTAATTTTTTCAACACTAATCTCACCATCTGGAGTAACTCCAACAAATGAAGCTTCATATCCTCTATCCACTTTTTTCTTTACACCAAATAATGATGTAGTAGGATCATTGTTTGAATATAATTCACCATTCAAATACTTACAGGTGTTTAATGTTGCCTTGTGTTCTACAAGAGATGTAATCACATGATTCTTGCCATCTCCATAAAACTTTCTATAATCCAAATATCCCTTAATAATAAAATTTGTACTTTCTGTTGCTCCTGCTGTGAAAATAATCTCATCCGGCTTTGCACCTAGCAACCTTGCAACCTTTTCTCTGGCTTCCTCGACAGCATTCTTAGCATGAGTTGCTTTGCAATAATATTTACTTGACGGATTTCCAAACTCCTCATTCAAATATGGAAGCATCGCATCTCTAACTTCCTCATCAATAGGAGAAGTCGCACTATTGTCTAAATAAATCATTTTTATTCTCCTTTCGAAATCATTTCAATTACACTAGCAGCAAATTGTGCATATTGATTTCTGAAATCCATTTGAAAATATCGATCTAACTCTCCCTTTGCCTCCTCTTCGCTATCAAATCCTTTTGGATCTGGCAATTTTAATTTATCAGATACTAATTGAATTACTTTTCCTGAATATCCTTTTATATTTTTGTCATGGTTCGCAAGAACTTCAACTTTTTCTAGCAAATACAAATTTTTGATATTTCCATTTGTCTCTCTATCGATAAATATATAGTTAAATAAAGAATTCTTATACTTCTTTATTTCCTCTGGATATTCATACTCAAACGTCGCATTTGTACTTAACTTACATTCACATTTTCCACTATCATTTATGATGAAGTGTTCCACACTATATTTTTCAGAATTATTCAAAAATTGTTCTAATTCCTTAGTTTTATGAGGCTTAATTCGTATTCCATTGTTGTCAATATCAAAATAATCATATATCGTAGCAATAGATTTACATCTAAACTCCTGCTTTTCCTGTGAAATACTTTGGCTTTTAGTTAGAACAAATTGATAGCCGGCCGATATTTGCCTACTCGTTAATTCTCTTCCCTCAAAACAAGTTATAGCATAATTTACCATTTGTCCTTCCCAGTCATCTGATCTTATAATTTTATAAAGTCCATCACTGTTTTTCTTTGTTTCATATAAAGTAAATAATGTAGATGTTACAAAAACCCCATATATTGAATCAAAATTGTCCTTACGAAATTCTAAATTTATGAAGCTTTCCAACAAGTATTTGATTATTAAACAATTTGGAGCTTTATTCTTGTCTAATACTACTTTTCGAAGCAAATTATACATAATATCTATTTCATCGTTATCCACCCTAAATTTCTTATCTGCATCTGCCAGTTTCTTGTAATATCCTCTTATTTCAGCCGATGCATGCGTTTCTGTTACAATAGAAACTAAAAGTTCTTGTATCTTATCCAATGCAATTAATTTTTCTCTAATATATTTTTTATTATGTATAATTTTAACTATATGTTCTCCAGAACTATACTTGTTACCTTCGATCTCTTTTTCATTCTTCAACGTAAAATCTGTTGAGAATTCTATCAAACGATAACTTTCATGTTTTGCTAACTCACACTGTAAAAAGTGCTCCAAAAGCATCATAAACGGATAATCAATGTGCGTATTTAATACTTTATTTTCTTGTTTTAATTTACTCCAGATTTTAAATAATTCCTCTGAGTTGTCTTGCGCAAACAGATATCCCTTAAAGATGTCTTCTGCATCTAGTCGCACTCCTTTAAGATTCACATCCAAAAATGCCTCAATACTTCTCTCCGCAGAATCTGTTTCAATAATCACATTCAATTGTGATTGTTCCAAATTCTTGAGAAAATCCTCTGCCTCTGCAATATTTGCAAAGAGATCAACTTTTTCCATGGCATCCCATATTTCTATATATTTATCACGCTGGCCATAACAATCACTTCCGATTATTTCTTCCATTTCAGATTTAGAAATCTTTTTTAAATCAAAAAAATGATTACATAGATTTCTAAATCCTGAGAAACTTTCTACCGTTATTTCACAAGTCTCAAATATATCAAACCGTTCCGAGTATTTACTCTTTAAAAACAAAACTATTAGTGCGATTACCGTCGTACGTTGTTGTCCATCAAGAATCTCGTAATTGCTTTGTCTTTTTGTGAATATTAGGTTTCCAAGAAATTTTGATCCCTTCCTAACATCATTAATAAGGGTAATTAAATTATCTTTTGTCCATCTAATTTCTCTTTGAAAATATGGGACAATGTATTTTCTGTTTTCTTCTAAAGTTATTAATGATGTGCTATTAGTACCGTTTCTAAATTGAATGTCTGCGCTCTTTATCCCATATAATTCTTTAACAGTTATTACCGTTCCAACCATTGTTCCCATAATTTTTCCTCTTTCCTGTTATACGGTATCTCCATCACCCAATACTTGCAAAATGTACTTATCCATATTTCCAGCGTGATTGTACATATCAAGTAATAGCTTACTTCCCCTATCTATATGCGCTTTAACATACTGTGGAAAGTACTCTTCATCTGTCAGGTATCTTCCTTCCACCTGCTCTATAAGCACCTTAAAATATATATCATTATCTCCAGTAATTGTTTGCCTATTTAGATCTAGCCCGTCAGAATCTGACTTATAATCAGCAACAGATGTTTTTTCTAATATAGACCACGCTATTGCATGCTTTACCAATGTATATGGTTTGTAATTTGTTCTATTTTCTAGTTCCTCAAAGATTTCTTGTGTTCTCTTTGATGTTTTTAATCTAAATATCATTGGTTACACCTCAAAAAAGTAATTATTCTTAATTGTAGTTCTGTTTTCGTTTTCGTCATTGATTAACAGATACTCTTTAGAAACATAAGGTTTTACTATCTTATAGTACTCCTCATTTATTTCTTCATCCGTAGACAGAATAATTACCTGATCACTAATATTAGGAAAGAACTTCTCTGAGATTTCTCTCCTATGATTTGCATCAATTCTCGCATACGGAGTATCAATAATAAACGGGACATTCTGTCCTGATATCTCAATTATCGCCCAATATAATGCCAAGATAAAAATCTGACGCTCTCCCTTTGATAATCTTCCCAATTCAATCTTCTTATACAATCGAATTGGTTCCTGCCCAAAATCAGATTCAGACTTATTTTTTAACACATTTATTGAAGTACCTTCCAACATTTTGACTAGTCGCTTTTCACCTTTAGTACCAATAAGATTTGTAAATTCAGAATTACCCAAATTCTTATATAGTGTCAAAAGTTCCTTGCCATTGTATTCCTCGTCTTGATACAAATTGAAATCAAAATTCTTTCCAATTTCAATATGCGTTATCAAATTATTCTTTCTATAAATTGACTTCAATTTTTGAACAATATCCTTTTCTAGTTTCCTTCTTATACTCACAGTCTTCTCTTCTAAGAACTGTTCCATCATAGAAGAAATACCGGAGCTTAGCTCGTACACATGCCTATTCTGAGCATTTGATTTAAGAATTTGCATAGCTTTATCTCTAATTTGTTCTTGCATCTGCAATTCTCTATCAATTTCTTCTAATCTATGTTGTGAATCATACAGTATACTTGATAGGTCATCTTTTTTCTTTAAAATTTCATTTTCTCTCTGAGCAAATTCATTAATGTCCTCCTCGCTCATTGAGTTTTTCAAAATTCTATTAATTTCTGCTGTTCTTTCAGAAGCTGCCCTCCTTTTATTGACCATATCAACCATTGCTGATACATCGAAATCATCCAAAGATGATACAATTCCATTTACTCGACCAATATCCTCCTTTGATAGATCAAACATCATTTCCATGTCTTCACGGAAACCTTTTGGTCTAAATGTATCCAACAGATGATCCATTAACTGATCTACTTTTGCATCGGACACATCACCTTTTAGTAAATCAGATATTGCATCTCGTTTCAACTTACTTTGAACGTAATAAAATATCTCACCTTTTTCTTCAAAATCTAATTGTGCCATAATAGGATTAGCAAAATCTCGCAGTATATAAAATGGCATAAGCCCTTCCACAAACAACTTAATATTTGTAAGTGATTCCGTTTTTACCTTTTCAGCTAGAGCATACTCATCTTCTAACTGTTTTTTCTCCTTACGTGAAATTCCTCCTGCATTTTTAAAAGCAGTCGCCAATTCAATAAGTTGAATATCAATGTTTTCTAGTTCTTTTGTCAAATTGCCTACTTCGACATCAAGTTTTTCCTTTTCGGTTTCTAATGTTTCTATCTGCTGCTTTGCCGATTCATATGTGTCATAGACCTCATCGTCATCATTAGAATTGTTCTTTGTTACATACCCACGTGTGAATTTACGGATAATTTCAAACACATCCATTCCGCACATGGTGAATACTGCATTTCTAACATATGTGTTGTATGCACTGGTGGAGAAAATATTACCAACCTCTTCTCCATCAAACAAAAAGAACTCAAACAGATCTGGAGGAATAATGCTACGCAAATAGTTTTCAAAATATGATAATTCTTGATCGTTCAGTAGCTTTCCATCCCTTGCTACTGTGTATTCCTCTGTAAGCTTTTGATTGGTATAATCCCATTTTCTTGTTATCACATAATTTCTAATATCACGCTCAATCTTAAGTTGTAGCGTTAACTGTACTTCCGATTCCACAACCTCCTGTTGAAATGCTTTTGAATTTATTAAATCTTTAATTTTAGAAATGTAATGACTATTTACACCTACATATCCATATGCTAATGGTCCATACAAAGCAACTTTTATTGCCGTAAAAAGAGAAGTTTTACCTGCCCCATTTTTTCCACCAATGAGTACAATGTTTTTTCCAGCATCTGTTATCTCGAAATCAAATTCATTATTACCCTCATAGGAGCTGAAATTATGTAATTTTACTTTATTGATTTTCATTTTCAATCTCCTCTATTATTTCATAATGTAGCCATTGCTGATTCAATAGCCTATCTATTCCATCTCTAAGTATTTTTTGATTTGAATAGTTTTTATTTCGATAAACCGATAATAACAAATTGCGGATCAATTCCTCTGGCACATTATTTTTCTGAGCCAGATTTTCTAATTCAACAACAGTTTCATTATCAATCAAAGGTTCTTTATAGTCATACCAAGGAAGTTTTTCCCCTGTTATTTCCTCATATAATTCCACTAAAACTCTTCGAGACAAGTCTAGTTCTTGATCCCAGATTTCATCTATTGCTTTCAGTTCATCTAATGTTATAAGTTCATATCCCATAACCTGTTGGGTTTCTAACAACTTTCGAAGAATAAGTTTTCTTGCTTTCCAGTTAAATGGACCGAATCCCATATTACCCTGCTTATCACGATATACCGTTCCATTTCTTCTCTTTTTCTCTCGATATTCTTCATTATCTCGTATACTCATAAGCCAACTTCTAAATTCAGCAAGTGGTATCAACTCTCTATGTCCACTCTTTATAAATCCATTTAACGACTTATCTTCCTTTACAACTGTACATACCCAGCACCCAAAACGTGAATTACCACAGCTCTGTGTCTGACCACCTGCATGAATACCAGCAAAAGGACATTCTCCACTATCTGCATCAGCATAAAGCGATACCAACTCGCTATTATCTGATCCCCAAGGTGTTCTTCCGCCATCACACCTAAGTAAAACATCCCATACATCATCTGTGGTAAGTTCTACAATAGGGTTATAAACATATGCATCTTGTATAGTTTCATGTCGATTAAGAAGTCTATTTGCAAGTTCTCTGCCTTCAATTCTTCTCTTTCGTGCTATACTTTCTGCTTTTCTGACTCCAAGAAGAACAACTACTTCTTTTCCTTCCTCATCAATAACTCTTTGAATATATTCACCACTAGGATTTATTTTTAATCTATCTGTACACCATCTGAATGTTCCATTCATTCTAGGTGTAGGGAATCCTCTTCCAATTACATTTGCCCAAAACGAATTGTTTGGTGGAGGTGTAACCATAGCCGACTTTATTGGTAGCCCATCTCTATCTGCTGCCTGTCCCAATAAATCATTCATTTTACTTAAATATATTTTTATAAGTGGATTTTCAATTAAAGTATCCGAAGATACAATATAAACATTTTTATGTCTATCTTCTGGATCTAATCCCAATAACATCTTATAAACAAGTTCGACCACAGTTGTAGAATCCTTACCACCGCTATATCCTATAACCCATGGTCTGTCATCAGACTTGTAGACATACTTAATTTCTTCAATTAACTCCTCAAGCGTATTTTCGTTAAAATAACTATTCGCCATCTTTATCACCTCTTTGTTGAGCCACTTCGTTTAATAAACGCAAGCTCAGCTCTTTTTTTGTGTCGTCCATAGTTTCAACGACATTTAATATCTGCTGTTCATAGCTGCTTTCCTCAGTGATAAGTGTTCTTCTACCAATAAGTTCATCTAAAGAAATCTTGTATAAATCAGCTGCACCATGTAGAAATTCCACATCTGGTGCCGTGGTATTCCTTTCTATGTTACTTACTCTTTGTTGAGACAAATTGAGAGCCTCTGCTAATTGTTTTTGTGTATATCCATATTTCTTTCTTAATTCAGATAATCTGCTTCCAATTTCCATAGAAATGCCCACCTTTCCAATTGTTTATTGTACTATAATTAAGCTTTTTTCACAATAAAATTTTGTATTTTAGGTCTTGACTAACAAAATCTTTGTATTATAATAAAAATACAAAGATTTTGTTAGTTAAAAAACAGAAAAGGAGGATTAAAACAATGTTTATTTGTAAAATATGCGATGAAGAGTACGATGAAAACATGCGTTATAGTCGTGATTCCAGATACTGCAAAAAATGTGGAGAAGAGCGCACTCAATATCTCTCTTACAGACGTGACACCTTAGCTTCATTGCGTTCTATGCCTCTTGAAGCTAAAATAATTCAGACAAAGTTTCTTATTAATCAAGCTGTTAGAACATTTGGAGAAGACCACTGCTACATATCTTATTCAGGTGGAAAAGACTCTACCGTGTTATCTCATATTACTAAACAATTGTACCCTAACATATTACATTTATTTGCAAATACCACTAATGAATATCCTGAAACCTTAAAACACATCCAATGGGAGATTAAAGAAAACCATACCAATATCATGATTGTCTATCCTATAGATTCTAAGGGAGAAATGTGGAATTTCAAAAAAGTAGTAGAACATTATGGGTATCCTATGTTCTCCAAACGCGTTTCAAACGCCATCAGAACATATCAACATACAAAAACGCCTCGTACTAAGCAAAACTCTATCGATTACATAGAACGCAACTTCAAGAAATATCAAAAATATATGGAATTACCTATTTCTGATAAATGTTGTGACAAACTAAAAAAGGAGCCACTTCGCCGTAAAGCAAAAGAGTTAGGGATGGAATGTGTCATATTAGGAATTTTGGCATCCGAAAGTTACCAACGCGAAAAGGCATGGCTTGAATATGGCTGTAATGTTTTTTATAAATTTAAAGACAACCAATGTAAGCCACTCTCTTTTTGGACTGATGATGATATCAATGAATATATTGAAAAATATAATGTTAAAATCCCAGATTTATACAATATGGGTTATACAAGAAATGGTTGTATGTTTTGTGGGTTCGGAGTTCACCTTGAATCTCCAGAATCCAATCGTTATCAAAAACTGAAAGAAACTCATCCAAAGCAATATGCCTATTTTATTGACAATTTTGACGGCATGATGCTTCAATTTGATATAATTGTATAGTACCTATGCAAGCGAGAAGAGATTAGCAATATTTTTCTCTTTTCGCTTACTTTAAAACAGTGTATCTTCTATAGTGTCCATTGCTTGTAACTTATGAATCTACTCCTCTGGAATAGATTCATACCCATATATACTATTTCATCTGTACAAAAAAAGACGCAGAATCTCTCCCACGCCCTCAAAACTATCTGGCTTTATCTTCTCTTACCTTCTGTACTTCCTTTGCTGTCCCCACCTTCACATCAGCACCGCCTCTAGCCTCAAAAGCATCTGCATTATACTGATACTCCTGCGGCTCAGCGACCATCGGTGAATATACAACCTCTGCTTCCACTCGCTCAGCTTCTGCCCTCTCCGGCTCTGTCTGTTTCTGATTCTTCGTATTGTCCATATGCTTTTCCTTATCAAGCCACACATTCATCGCCAAATTATCCAGCGTATCAATCGAAGCATCCAGATGAAGTTCCATTGTTACAAGCATCTTTTTCACTGCTTTCATAGGTGCAAGTACCGCCTTTGTAATGTGATGTTTCTGCTCTTTCTGTGAGTAATCCACCTCCAGTTTGTCAGCAAAAGTACGGAATGCATTTGCTGCTGTCTGCCCTGCTTCACGAAATACTTTTGCAAGAAGTGCTGTCTTTGCTATATCCTTATCCGTGGTTTTGATTGCACCTCTTACATTCTCCCGGATATCAAGAAGCCTTTTCTTAATTCCTAAGAACTCCGACACCCTGTATAATGCAGTTCTTCCATCAACTATGCTCTTTGCTGTAGATTTCACCTGTGCTTTCACTTCCAATACCTGCGACTTTATCTGCTCACATCTGGCATTAAGTCGCTCCTGTGCTTCCGACAATGCCTTTTTAGCATTATTGACAAGTATATCTTCCTGCATTTCTTTGATCTGATTCTGCATATTGGTGAGTTCTTCCGTCATGGAATCAATCTTTTTCTCCAGTCCATCCACATAGCTGCATATCTCAAATACATCATTTGCCTGCTCTTTCATGACATTTTTCTTTAATAATTCGAGAAGTTCTTTTATGACCTCCTCTGTTGTCCTGTCCTCTTAATAACTGTTCCACCATATGTAAAGCAAATTCTATTTCACTTTCGTCGCGCCGATTCATCATAAATGCAAAACGTTCAATATGCTTTTGCGTATGTTTCTGACTCATCAATACCATAGGTGATGACTCAAGTGCATTTACAATATTAAGATATGTGTCAAGGCTCATTGCCCGTCTGCCATTTTCCACACTTTTTATCGTATCCAGCGATATATCCGCCCTCTCTGCAAGTTCAGCCTGTGTCATTCCAAGTCTTCTACGCTCTTTTCTGATATTATCGGCAATAATTTCGTATATCTGCCCTCTGTTCTCCATAATTTTATCATCCTTTCTGACTTATCGCATTATATCAGAAATTATTACGGAGTCCGGAAAACTGTAATCATTTGACATTTTCATGTAATACTTTGCAGATTTCCTTTAAGCATTGATTCACTTTGCACAATATCACCATAAAGCTTAAATCATTACTAATTACCATCGGAATTTTAATCTTCTAAAACATAAGATACTTTCATTTTTACAGATGAATATTTTGTACCTCCAATAAATGCCGAACCAAGATTAGGCGATGCAATATTAGTTCCCGTCATGTACACAGACCATGTACCTGTAGCTTTTTCTGCAATGAATAAATTGGTTGTAGTTACATTTTCCTTTCCCCAACTAACTATATGGGTTTCACCACTAGGACTTGTAATTGTAAGACTCTTTGCCAATATTACTCCTTTTTCTCCTACTAATTGTAGACATTATTCTAATTGCATACTTCATGCCTTTATATCAAAATTATCTTGCATTATTATGTTTTCACCTGCGCTGCCAGTCTTTTCTTCACTATTTAATGCTTTTCTCGCCTCGCTAAATGCTTCATAAGGTATTCCAAACAGCATACAGAGCCATTTTTTATCTGCTTCTGCAACTTCATTCATAGCAGATAAATTGCCATAAGCCATTGATTGGCTAAGTTTTCCAATTAAAGCAGCTCTGTCTGGGGCTACTTTGCTCACTTCCTTCTTCCTCAAATTCATAAATGCTTTTCCCATATATACATTGTCCTGTGCATCTTTTTGTGCCAGTTCAACAATCTTCTCCTTCAAGGAATCCGTTAATTTCCATTTGTTTTTTTCAGAAGATTTAGAAACAATTTTATTCCAAGTGCCACATAATTTTGCAGTGCCATAATTATTTGATACTTTCATTTAATTGAATCACCTCTCTGTTCGTTCATTTATGTAATCATACAATTCCTTATATGACAGATATCCTGATAAGTTGTTTGCATCATACTGCAACTGCATAAATTCCTTAATCATGCTCATATAGTCTTTCTTTTCATTTATGCTGTCAGAATCATAGGTGATGTTACCATTCACACCACCAGTCGCATTCATGAAATCTCCAAAGGCATTTTTCGTAAAGCCTTCTACATCACTATATGTTGTATATGCAAGCATTTCCAGATAACTTGCATTTCTTGGATCAACACCGTTTATCTGTACATTTGTATCTGTGTAATTTCCTTCTTTGTCCCAATATCTTACCCTGTATTCTGGTTTTGCTGGATCAAATGCATCTGCTTTATATACTGATGCACTACTGCCATCCGGAAATCCCACTGCTGTTAATGCATTTCCGCTATCTTCTGTTCCCGACATATGTAACGTAATATTAGAAGATGTACTTCTTGCAGTTGATAACAAACTGAACAGCTCTCTAAAATTGCAGAAGCATTAGAAGTAAATGTATTTGAATTTTTAGACATAGAGGTAAAATCTGTAAACGATATTATATCTCTTGTTAATAAAATGAATATAGCTACTGATATTGATTGGGATATTGATAATGATAAAGTATGTATTTCTTTTAAGAATAAAGAAATCAATAATTGTTTAAAAGAATACGCTGTAGATTACAAAAAAGACAATATATTAATTGAAAAAACAGAAACTAATCATGAATCTACACTTACAAAACTTATGCTTATAAATGACAAACTTAGATAAAAATAAATCATTACACAGTCGTCAAATTCTCATACAAGCACGGATTTTGGCTCATTGCTCACATAAACTCAAAAATGCAGTACAATCATCTCAGATTGTACTGCATTTTTTGAATACAGGTGGCTTTTTCATTTTTTGTTATAACTTAATGTAACTTATCACCAGTAAACATACAACTTAAAGCCACTTTTATCCCATTTAATTTTCAAGCAATTATACTATTCGTATGATTACATTCTGTCATGGAATGTTCTAGAAATAACATCCATCTGCTGTTCCTTTGTAAGGTCGATGAACTTAACAGCATAACCAGATACACGGATTGTAAAGTTAGCATATTCTGGCTTTTCTGGGTGTTCCATAGCATCAAGTAACTTATCCTTACCGAATACGTTAACATTGAGGTGATGAGCACCCTGATCGAAGTATCCATCCATAACATTAACAAGGTTGTTAATTCTTTCTTCTTCGTTATGTCCTAAAGCGTCTGGATTCATTGTCTGTGTATTAGAAATACCATCTAATGCCCACTCGTAAGGAAGCTTTGTAAGTGAGTTAAGTGAAGCAAGAAGACCATTCTGCTCTGCACCATAACTTGGGTTAGCACCAGGAGCAAGTGGAGTACCAGCCTTACGTCCATCAGGCATAGCACCTGTGTACTTACCATATACTACGTTAGAAGTAATTGTAAGGATAGATGTTGTTGGCTCTGAATTTCTGTAAGTATGTCTCTTCTTAATCTTCTCAAGGAATGTCTTAAGTAACCATACAGCAATATCATCAGCTCTGTCATCATCGTTACCATACTTAGGGAAGTCGCCTTCGATTTCGTAATCTACAACGATACCTGTCTCATCACGTACTGTCTTAACCTTTGCATACTTAATAGCTGAAAGTGAATCTACAACGTGTGAGAATCCAGCGATACCTGTAGCAAATGTTCTCTTAACATCTGTATCAATAAGAGCCATCTCAGCAGCTTCATAGTAATACTTATCATGCATATACTGGATAAGGTTAAGTGTATTAACATAAAGATCAGCTAACCAATCCATCATAGCATCGAACTTATCAACAACTTCATCATAATCAAGATATTCTGAAGTAACTGGCTTGTAAGCAGGACCAACCTGTTCTCTGTTCTTAACATCTACACCACCATTGATAGCGTAAAGTAAGCACTTAGCAAGGTTTGCTCTAGCTCCGAAGAACTGCATTTCCTTACCTGTCTGTGTAGCAGATACACAGCAGCAGATTGAATAATCATCGCCCCATGTTACCTTCATAACATCATCGTTCTCATACTGGATTGAAGATGTATCAACAGAAATCTTAGCAGCATACTTCTTGAAGCTTTCTGGAAGTCTTGAAGAATAAAGTACTGTAAGGTTTGGTTCTGGTGAAGGTCCCATGTTCTCAAGTGTATGAAGGAATCTGAAGTCGTTCTTTGTAACCATTGAACGTCCATCGATACCTGTACCACCAACTTCAAGAGTAGCCCATGTAGGATCTCCTGAGAATAATTCGTTGTATGATGTAATTCTTGCGAACTTAACCATTCTACACTTCATAACGAAATGATCAATAAGTTCCTGAGCTTCCTTCTCTGTAAGAGTACCAGCTTCAAGATCTCTCTGAATATAGATATCAAGGAATGTAGATACACGACCTACAGACATAGCAGCACCATTCTGTGTCTTGATAGCTGCAAGATATCCAAAGTATAACCACTGAACAGCTTCCTTAGCATTAGTAGCTGGCTTGCTGATATCATAACCATAGCTTTCAGCCATCTTCTTCATACCTGCAAGTGCCTTGTACTGATCAGATATTTCTTCTCTTAAACGGATAACGTCATCAGTCATTGTTCCACAACCACAGTTAGCGTGATCCTTCTTCTTTTCTTCCATAAGGAAGTCGATACCGTAAAGAGCAACTCTTCTGTAGTCACCTACGATACGTCCACGTCCATAAGTATCTGGAAGACCTGTGATGATGTGGCTGTGACGAGCCTTTCTCATCTCTGGTGTATAAGCATCGAATACACCCTGGTTATGTGTCTTATGATATTCTGTGAAGATCTTATGAAGTTCTGGATCTGGTTCATAACCATAGTTCTTGCATGATTCTTCTGCCATCTTGATACCACCATAAGGCATAAATGCTCTCTTAAGTGGCTTATCTGTCTGAAGACCAACTACCTGTTCAAGCTCCTTCATAGATTCATCTATATATCCAGGACCATAAGCTGTAAGACCAGCAACAACTTTTGTTTCCATATCAAGTACGCCGCCCTTAGCTCTTTCTTCCTTCTGTAATTCCTGAAGTCTTCCCCAAAGCTTGTTAGTAGCTTCTGTAGGTCCTTCAAGGAAACTTTCATCTCCATCATATGGCTTGTAATTGTTCTGAACGAAATCTCTTACATTGATCTCTTCTTTCCAAAGTCTGCCTTTGAAACCATTCCACTGATCAAAATTTACCATTATTGGTTCCTCCTTAATAAAATAACTGTTAATTTGTATAATAGTTTGTATATTGTATACAAAACTCTCAAAAATATAAAGCGAAATGTTAATTTCTTAACTATCTCTCGCAAGGGTATATTAACACCCCTGTCAATTAATTTCAATACATTTTTTAGTTGTTTTTAGTTTTATACAATGACGGCTTAAATTAACATTTTCTTCCAAATTATGTGTCTTTACAGCGGCAGATTATTGTTTATCACGACATTTTATAATAAAATGATTTTTCCTAAAATCAATTTCTCCATTTTTCTTCATACGGCTTAATTCTGCTGACATTGCACTCCTGTCAACTGAAAGATAATCAGCCAACTGCTGCCTGTTAAATGGTATATCGAACTCATCACTCCCACATTTGGCGGCTCTTGCTGATAAATATGACAATACTTTCTCCTTAGTGCTTCGTTTGGATAAATGTGTAATCTTCTCGTTCATAACCACACACCTGTCAGCAAGCATATATATAAGATTATGAATAAGCTTACTGTGGAACTGGCACGATGAACTGCATACCGTCATAACCTTGTATGTGTCAAGAAATGCAACTATACATTTATCTGCCGCAACAACCTCTACATTGGATGTCTTGTCGTTACTGCATGCATATGCCTCTCCGAATATTTCACCCGCTGACACATATGTCATAATATGCCTGTTGCCCCAGTAATCAGCCTTTTCTATGCTCACATTGCCCTGAATCACCATACCTATTTTGGATATTTTATCGCCTTCATTAAATATAACTTCTTCTTTGTCATACTCGCGAAATGTTATCTCAAGGCATTTGCTCATTCCATTAGCCTCGTCTGGTTCTATACCGCTAAACAGCCTGCTCTTTTGTATAACTCCCATATAATCCTGTGAAATGTCATATAATATTCTGCCCATATTCTTCAATCCTATTCTTCTCTATATTATTCATAAAATAATCTATAAAATCTACGGTGTCTATTCGCAGCCGCTTCCTTTTCTTTTGCACTCATTACATTATAATCTTATTTTTGTTGTATTTACAACATACTTTATTAATATTTAATATTATACTTACCAGGTAGTTAAGATATAATTCAAACTAATCAGCCAGCTATGAAAATATGGCTGAAAATAACCACAACATATACTTATTAAGACATTTTAGCGGGTCTGCAGGATAGAATCCTGTTTCACAGGATTCTCCACCTATGGCGGAACACTTTAGTGGCATCTACATTACCGCCGTATGGTGAATCTGCCCAGAGGGCTTTTTATTTAACAGGAATTTTTATCAGAATTTTCTATTAAATAAAAATACTACTATAAATAGGAGGATTTATTTGATTATGATAAGAAAGATTATAGAAATTAATGAAGAACTCTGCAACGGCTGTGGCTTATGTGCACACGCCTGTCACGAGGGAGCTATTGGAATTGTTGACGGAAAGGCTAAGCTTTTAAGAGATGATTATTGTGACGGTTTTGGCGACTGTCTGCCAGCCTGCCCTATGAATGCAATTCGTTTTATTGAGCGTGAAGCTCCTGAATATAATGAAGCTGAAGTACTTGCTAACAAAGCGGCAAGTGGAAACCAGATTAACAACTGGCCTGTACAGATTAAGCTTGTATCTCCTTTTGCACCATGCTTTAATGGAGCTGACCTTCTTATTGCAGCAGATTGTACAGCTTATGCCTACAGTACATTCCACCACGATTTTATGCGTAACCACATAACACTTATCGGATGTCCAAAGCTTGATATGGTTGACTATTCTGAGAAATTAACCGAGATATTCAAGAATAATAACATAAAGAGCATAACTGTAACACGTATGACTGTACCTTGCTGTGGTGGATTGCAGTATGCAGTTGAAAAGGCTGTAGCTGACAGCGGCAAGACAATTCCTGTAAGAGTTGTAACTATTGGTACTGATGGCAACCGTGTTAATTAATTTTTCTGTAATGCTTAGTGATATAGTACAACTATAAAAATACAGGTGACGGCTATATCATTTTCCCATATCAATAAAATATATTAACCATAACTCTGCCTCTGCAAATGTATAATATCGAAATGCTTTTCCAGGTTTATAATATAAGATTGTCACACGAAACTTATATTTTAATATGCTGACATTACTCAGGACTTTTATATTTCTATGTTCTATATAATGCCAGCATATAATTTCTTGTAACAGTCTTTAATTATTTTTTATTCTCCTATATTCCCAATTATATCCCTCAATGGCACATTTTCTGCCTCACATATGCTCTTAATAGTTTCATATTCAGGATATCTCTTAACTTTGCCATTAGGAAGCGTACACACCTTTACGTCAATTTCACCATATGGTGTACTGACTTTTTCAATTTTTCTTGGAAGAATTGTTCTCTTCATTGCACAACGTCTTATTCCTATTGTCGTTGTTTCCTCAAATATGATATTTTCCATAGTCGTAATATCTTCCTTGCAGCATATTACAACAAGCTCATATGCAGGTCTGTTCTTTTTCATATATATAGGAAGAAAATGCACTTCTCTTGCACCCGCCTTATACAGGCGCTCCATAGTGTATCCTAATATCTCTGACGAACAGTCATCAATATCCGTTTCCAGCTTATATATTAAGTCAGCATTTTCGTCTAAGCTTTCACTATTACTCTCAATAAGCATTGCCCTTAATACTCCCGGAAGCTCATACTCTCTCTTGCCTGCACCATATCCAGTCTTCTTTATTGTAAAATGCTGTGGAAGTGCTGTATCTGTTCTTACAGCCGCTACAATCGCCGCTCCCGTTGGCGTTACAAGTTCGCCTTTAATATTGGTATTGCTTAATTCTATATTATAAGCTGATGTTATATTAAGAACCGCTGGCACTGGTACTGGAATTATTCCGTGCTGGCACCTTATTGTTCCAGTTCCCTCGCTGATACCTGGAACATACACCCTGTCTATATGCAGGTTATCGAAGCATACAGCAAACGCCACTATATCCACAATCGAGTCTACTGCACCAACCTCGTGAAAATGAACATTTTCAATATCTGTAGCGTGTGCCTTGGCTTCTGCTTCTGCTAATATTCTGAATATTTTCTTAGCAAGCTTTTCTGCATTCTCAGTAAGCTGTGTCTGCTCTATAATAGAATATATTTCTTTCAGCCCCCTGTGGCTGTGATGTGCTGAATGAGTATGCGAATGTACATTTTCAAAATTGTGCGTATGCCCTTCGCCATTAAGATGTCCATACAGATATTCCATATCGTGGTCGTGGTTCTCGTGTCCGCTGTCCAGCACTACATTAAAATCACACGAATCTATACCATTCTTTTTAACTCTTGTTATCTTAACCTCATAACCTGTCAGAGGCATAGTTGCAAGTGTTTTTAACAAATATTCTTTATCCGCTCCGGCATCAAGAAGTGCCGCAACAGACATATCTCCGCTTATTCCTGAATAACATTCAAGATATAATTCTCTCATATATGTATAACCTCATTTCTTAGCAAATGTAGTAAAAAGGCAAGCATCATTCATCTAGATAATAAATCTGATGCTGTGCCTGCCCTTTCCTTGTTTACGATATAATATGACTACTTCGTAGTCACTTAGAAGTTTCTTCGAAACTTCGTATGCGTTGAAAAACAACGCAGAAATTATGATATAATATGACTACTTCGTAGTCACTTAGAAGTTTCTTCGAAACTTCAGATGCGTTGAAGAACAACGCAGAAAATATGATATAATATGACTACTTCGTAGTCACTTAGAAGTTTCTTCGAAACTTCAGATGCGCTGAAAAGCTGCGCAAATAGTTAACATTTATTTACTGGCCTATGAATTCCATAACCTGTTCTTCACCTATAAAGCCTATATTAGTTGCAGCAACTTCTCCGTTCTTAAATAAAAGAAGGGTTGGTATTGAAGCTACCTTATACTGTAATGCAAGATTAAGTTCCTTATCTGTATCAATCTTACATATCTTTACATCGTCCTGCTTTGCCGCTACTTCCTCAAGGACTGGTGCAAGCATCTGGCAAGGTCCACACCATGTTGCCCAGAAATCTACAAGCACTGGCTTATCCGACTCAAGTACCTCCTGTTTAAATGTTGCTTCTGTAACGTGAATAATCTCCATAATTATCTCCTTTCGTTTTTCTTTTCAATCTCCATATGATATAATATTTTATTCAATGTCCACGACTTGTTAGTCTTAGTCATAACAGCCTTGTAATCGACATTAAGATTGTTGTTTCTGATACCAAATAAAAGCTTGTCCAGATGTTTCTGTGTAACATCACAGAATATAACTATGCTTTTATCTTTATTAATAAATGGCATAATATCATCAGTTCTGTAATCCTGACTATATGCCAGTACATTTTCTAATGTATCTGAAAGCTTAGTATTGTCAATAACTATGCTTTTTATTCGCATATTAGCCGCCATTGTTATAATCTTTCTGGCATCAGCTACATTATATATTATAATCTTTTCCATATACAATCCTCATTATCCAAACATTTTATTTAATTAATACAATTCCTAAAATCACCAGCAGCCCGGAACTCACATTAAAATCACTTAATCATTCTCTTAATTTCATTCAGTTCTTCCTCGTGCTTTCTTGAAATAGCACCCGGATTACGTTTCATAATTCTGAATACGCTCTTGTAGTTTCTTCCAGTATCAGCCTTAAGATTTACCTTTTCATTTTCAAGTGTTTCTAAAAGCTGGTTAGCCGCCTTCTCGTCCATAATCTTATTCTTAAGACTCTCTTTAACAGCCTCTGTCATTCTCTGTAAGGTTGCAAGCTTAACACCTTTTCTTTCATTCATATCATTCTCGAATGAAATTCTACCCTTAAGCTTACCCACTGAACCTGCCTTATTCATAACACTTGCTTTACCTTCAGCGAATTTTTCTTTCATTTTATTATAATCATCTTCAACAAATGCTGAGGCAACCTCAAGTCTTTTGGCAAGAATTCTTATCTGTTCATTACTATTAGCAAGCTTTTCAATTGCAGCCTTCAAATCCATAGCTTCATTGAATGACTGTGTAAAGTCAACTGCCATAGCTATTGTCAAGACAAATGCTATTATGTCCGTAATTGTATCTGGAAGCATATATACAATTCCCTCTATAGGTCTGTGTACAATTCTTACAAGAAGAACAGAGAACACACCCCAGCCTAATGATACGAACAGACATATATGTCCCATTAAATTTAATGGCTGATTACTGTAATCCCAGTATCTTACGCCGAACATTTTCTCCATACAATATCCTGTAACAAATTCAAGTATTGTTGATGATATCATTCCAAACAGGAATATTAAAGCTATATTATCCCTTACTCCTATAGTACTTACCAATATTACCATTGCACCTGAACCATATATTGGAAGTGCTGGTCCATGAAGAAATCCCCTGTTTACCCACTTTCCTTTTCTGGCTGATACATAACAACATTCCCATACCCAACCAAAGAAACAATATATATAAAAGAATAATAACCACTGCGATACAGTATATGCCTGCATTGTAGCCTCCATTTCTATTAATTACAACATAATAATTACAATATAAAATATGTAACATTTTACCACTTATAATTATTAATTACAAACAGCCAAGCCTTAAAAAACTTGTTATTTATACTTTTTTAATATTCTGACATTCCGCTTTCTTAGGTTATATATATTTCCTGTTATATAAAAGTAAATTCCTGCCAGTACCTTATAGCACCCGACAGGAATTCACCTTTAACTTTGGTATGAATTTAGTTCCACATAAGATTTCTGAACTTTTGTTTGAATTTTTTACTACATATTAGTTCTGTTCCCTCTCTTAATATTATCGAATTAACCGTCATACTACTCACATTCATACAATTAACTATCTCCGACTCATTAATGTACTCAAACCCATATTTCCCCAATAAATTATATACATCCTTCATCTTCCCATAAAATCTATCACTGGCATTATTCGTATGAATCATAATAATTCTGTTGGCACAGCTTATATAGTTGATTTCATCAATTCTGATGCGTACTACTTTAATGCTATTACCATATATTAATACTCTGGTATCCTCATTAAGAACCATCTTATATGTGTTCATATTCCGTCCCTCTCCTTATCTTTAGTGATGCGGTGAAATCGGAACTGCCATATATAATTTTATTACAATTCATATATGACGTAAACAGCCTTATATGCAATATTTATCTTATGCAAATGTATACAAGGTAAGCCACATATGATACAAGCATAACTGCACCATGCCAGTTGACAAGCTTTTTCTTTGACCACGCGAATATCCATACAACCACACTCATAACAACAAGAATAGCAATGTCGATAAGATTTTCTGTTACAAATGCTACAGGACTTATTGCCCCAGCAACACCCAATACAAGAAGAATATTAAAAATGTTAGAGCCGATGACATTTCCCAATGCCATATCCACTTCATTCTTCTTAGCCGCAACGATTGATGTAACAAGCTCTGGAAGACTTGTTCCTAGTGCAACTATTGTAAGTCCGATAAGATTCTGGCTTATACCAAATCCAGTTGCAATTGTGGAAGCTCCATCAACAACAAAATCACCACCGAACTTAATAGCTACTGCTCCACCAATAATGTATACAATACACTGCCATACTGGAAGAATTTTTATCTCTTCATCAACCTCTTCTTCAAGTTCTTTATTAAGTGCCTCGTTACGTGCATTTTTAGCTGATACAATCATCAAGCAAAGGTAAACTGCGAATATTACAAGAAATACTATTCCGTCAATTCTTCCAAGTGTCATTCCAACAGCACCAAGTGCCGCAAGAAGAATGGCACATATGATAGAAAATGGAAATTCTTTCTTTAAAGTATCTTTTGATACCGCCAATGGTGTAAATAATGCACATACACCACACACAACCATAAGGTTAAATATATTAGAACCTATTACATTACTTACAGCTAAAGCATTATTATTGTTAAGTGAAGCTGTAACACTAACTGCACATTCTGGCAGACTTGTACCCATAGCTACAATTGTAAGTCCGATTATCATTGAAGGTACTTTTAATCTTTTCGCAACTGACGAACTTCCGTCAACAAAGAAATCTGCTCCCTTTATAAGAAGCACAAAACCTATAATAAGCAGTAATAATGCCAATAACATTTCTTTCATATATTAATCCTCATTTCTTACTTAATTATAATATTATAACTAAAGTATTCCCAAACCGTCAAGTAATATCTTAATTCCTATAAGAATAAGAATAATCCCTCCACAAAGTTCTGCTTTAGACTGATATTTATCACCAAATATACTTCCAATTTTAACACCTGCCGCTGAACAGACAAATGTAATACAGCCTATAAATAATACCGCTGGAAGAATGGCAACCTTAAGGAATGCTAATGACACGCCTACTGCAAGTGCATCAATACTTGTTGCAATTGCAAGTAATAACATACTCTTAAATCCCATATCATTGCTGACATTTTCTTCTTCCCCTAATGACTCCTTAATCATATTACCACCAATTGCAAGAAGAAGTGCAAATGCAACCCAGTGTGAATATCTGGTAACCATATCGGCAAACAGACTTCCGAGATAATAGCCAATAAGCGGCATCAATGCCTGAAATCCACCAAACCACGCACCGGCAATGCACATATGCTTAGGCTTTATCTTTCCAAGCGACAAGCCCTTACATATAGATACAGCAAAAGCATCCATTGAAAGTCCTACTGCCAGTATAAATAATTCAACAATACTCATTTCTTAATTGTCCTCATTTCTATATTTTATCTGTTGCTCCAAGAAAGATTATAACCAATTGTCATATCATATATAATAATTGATGTTTTAACGAAAACGAATTCCAGTTATATAAAAAAGACCCGCAGACAGTACTGATACTGTCCACGAGTCTCATCATTTAAAGTAATACCGGGCTTATAAGCCATTATGTCGATATAACTGCATATATAAATATGCCGATTACTCCCTCTAGGAATTAGCTTATTGATAATTTATCATCAATAGTCTGATTTTGCAATGTTTTTTTTCGCATACATATTTATCAGAGTTATAAAATTCCAGCAATAATATATGTAATTAATGCCGCAATCCATGCTACAACACACTGAATAACTACAACATATGCTGCCCATTTACCTCCAAGTTCTTTTTTAACTGAGGCAATTGCCGCAACACAAGGTGTATACAAAAGACAGAACACAAGAAATGACATTGCACCCGCAGCTGATATAACAGATACCATCTCTATCGTACTTCCAAATAGAATTGATATCGTAGATACTACACTTTCCTTTGCCATTACGCCTGTAAGTATAGCTGTTACAAGTCTCCAGTCTCCAAATCCTAATGGTTTAAACAACGGAGTAATCATACCTGCTAATACAGCAAGTATACTCTGTCTTGAATCTGCCACAACGTTAAGCCTTATATCAAAATTCTGCATAAACCATATAAGTATTGTTGCAATAAATATAATAGAAAATGCTTTCTGTAAGAAATCCTTTGCCTTTTCCCATAACAAATGTACCACATTCTTAGCACCAGGCATTCTGTAATTAGGAAGCTCCATAACAAATGGAACTGGTTCTCCCTTAAATAATGTCTTTTTAAATATAAACGCCATAATTATTCCAACAATAATTCCTATAAAATACATACCTATCATAACAAGCGCTGCATAATGTGGGAAAAATGCTGCTGAGAAAAAGGCATATATAGGTACTTTTGCTGAACAACTCATAAATGGTGTTAAAAGAACTGTCATCCTACGGTCTCTTTCAGATGAAAGTGTACGGCTTGCCATAACTCCTGGAACACTACATCCAAAACCAATTAACATAGGCACTATACTTCTTCCTGATAATCCAAGTTTACGTAAGAGCTTATCCATAATAAATGCGACTCTTGCCATATAACCGCTATCTTCAAGAATTGATAAAAAGAAGAATAATGTTACGATTATCGGAAGAAAGCTTAATACACTACCAACCCCATTGAATATTCCATCTATGATAAGTGCATGCAATACCGAATTAACATTCATTGCTGTCAGAAGATTATCAACCCCATTTGTAACAAATGTAATTAAAATATCAAGTACATTGGAGAGTGCCGCACCTATAACATTAAATGTAAGATAAAACACAAGTCCCATAATTGCTATAAACATTGGGATACCTGTATATTTACCAGTAAGAAGCTTATCAATCTTCTGGCTTCGTATTCTTTCCTTACTTTCTCTTGGCTTTACAACCGTATTCTTACAGACATCTTCAATATAAGCAAATCTCATATCTGCTATAGCTGAGGCTCTATCCATTCCACATTCTTCTTCCATCTGTACTATAATGTGTTCAATCATTTCTTTTTCATTCTGCTCAAGTTCAAGATGCTTAAGTACAAGTGAATCCCCCTCAACAACCTTGGAGGCTGCAAATCTTTCAGGGTATCCTGCTTTGTCTGCATGGTCACTTATAAGCGACATAATGCCATGTATACATCTATGAACCGCACTGTCCTTGGAACAAAAATCTGATATCTGTGGTTTTTCCTGATATTTTGCAACGTGAATGGCATGACTTACCAGTTCTTCTATGCCCTCACCTTTAGCCGCTGATATTGGTATAACCGGAACTCCAAGCAATTCCTCAATTGCGTTAATTCTTACAGAACCTCCATTGACTCTTACCTCATCCATCATATTAAGTGCAATTACCATAGGAATTCCTAATTCCATAAGCTGCATTGACAGATAAAGGTTTCTTTCAATATTAGTAGCATCTAATATATTAATAATACCTTTAGGTTTGTCCATAAGCAGAAATTCCCTTGTTACTATTTCTTCACTGCTATATGGTGACATTGAATATATTCCTGGCAAATCTGTTATAAGTGTATCAGGATAACCTTTTATAACTCCGTCTTTTCTATCAACTGTAACACCTGGAAAATTACCTATATGCTGATTGGAGCCTGTTAATACATTAAAAAGAGTTGTTTTTCCACAATTCTGGTTGCCTACAAGTGCAAATGTCAGCTTTTCATCATCTGGAAGAGGATTTTCATTTTCCTTATCGTGATACCTGCCTCCTTCACCAAATCCCGGATGTTCCTTTACTATACTATTCATTTTAACATTTTCCACAGCTTTATTATCAATACAATAAGGCTCACTTACCTCTATCTGTTCTGCATCTGAAAGTCTTATGGTAAGCTCATAGCTATGAATTCTTAATTCAACAGGGTCACCCATAGGAGCATATTTTATAACTGTAACTTCTGCACCCTGAATAAGTCCCATATCCAGAAAATGTTGTCTTAATGCACCATCTCCACCTACTTTTAATATTGTAGCACTTTTACCTGCTGGCAAATCTTTTATTGTCACAATCGTACCTCCTGTTATATATTCGAAATGTATCTTATTCGGCTAAATATTATCTTTAACTTGTTAAATTTGTATTATCCTGCCTGCTTATTATGTCACTTCTATGCGTAATTCCTGTTATTCTGTCATATAGCATATTTCTTGTGCTGCTAAACAGACACAATAATAAATCAAATGCCATATATATTGTAATTAAAATACATATCACACATCCTGCTGTAACTGCCCATAATTTTACCCCTTCAAGTTCAATCGCCATACGATAAAAGTTATACGCATATAGTAATGAGGGTACACTTATTGTATATATTATAAAATATCTTATAAACAGCTTATACATTTTTATATGTGGAACTTTATTAATAACCATATCTTTGCAGTCTATAAGACGTATATTAACCAGTGACTTGCCTATTGTCCGCCCTCTTGTAAGCTTTGTCGTAAGTGTGAACACAATAACGATATACAGCGATAAAATAACTACATATCTCACATCATATACCGAACCCAGCACCATTTTCCTGGTAATTATATGCTCGTGCCAAAGCAACAGCATAGCCGCCAGCACTGGAATCATTATAATTACCATATCAATTATCCACGCAACACCTCTCCTGAATTCAGATACAATCTGTCCTCTCTTATATGCAGCCTCATCAAGTCTATCCCTTTTCGGAAGCATAAAAACTATAAGCGGTGTGCATACATAACCTAATACTCCACCTAATGTATTACATATAAGGTCATCAACCTCAAAATACCTATATGGATATCTGTATATTCCATACAGTCCTGAAATCTGTGTCAATTCAAAGAACAGGCTGTACCCAAATGAAAATATAAGCACCTGCCACCAGGGTCTTTTAAAATAATATCTAAGATATACTCCAAACGGAAATAACAGCAGTATATTAAATGCAGCCTGCCAGAAATCAAAACATTTAAACAGGTTAACATATGTAGATGGCTGTGACAAAGTGACATTAGCTGTAGCTATAATTCTCCTTATTGCATCAAACGGAACAAGCAGGACACTCGCAGTATCTGGTGTAACCGAGCTTCTTGGAGGAAGTGGAAGCACTGTCATAAAATATGATGTCAGCATATAGAATATAAATGTATATACAATCCCCGTTCTAAGTATAAGGATTGAACCATATTTGTGATACTCATATAATATGTAAGGTATTGTAAATATTACAGCAAGTATAGGAAACACATAGCAGGCTGATATTATTGGTTTTAAATATACTTCCATTAACTGACTCCTTGTTATCTTATTAAATATGCTTTAGTAATTATCAAATATCCGAATAAGTTTAACACGCATATTGGCTCTTATCAATATTTTTTATCAATAACCGGTGTAAAGTGAAATTTATAAAAATTTGTTGTAAATTAGATAATTCACAGTTGACAGTATCTCTATGCAATGAGAGAATACTAACTGAAACAGAATTATAATCACAACATATTATTAATTCTAAGAAAAAATAAAGTGAACGGATATAAGAATTTTACAGATTTTTTATACATATATTTATGATACAATATCCGTATCCGATTGGAGGAATAATGTTAGAGATTTTAAAAGCGATACTTTTTGGTATTGTCGAAGGTATCACTGAATGGCTTCCTATAAGCAGCACAGGACATATGATACTTTTAAATGAAATTATGCCATTAAAAGTATCTGATGCATTCTATAGTATGTTTGAGGTAGTTATCCAGCTTGGTGCTATTATGGCAGTTGTTATACTATTCTGGAACAAGTTATGGCCATTTGGAAAGAACAATAATAAAGAACCACTCTCATCTGAGGGTGCAGGTGCTTATATCAAGTGTGATATATTCAAGCTCTGGTTTCACATTCTTGTTTCGTGCATACCTGCCGCAATTGTCGGCGTATTATTTGATGAAAAGCTTGAAGAACTTTTCTATAACTACACAACTGTAGCTATTATGCTTATACTCTTTGGTATTGCATTTATTATTGTAGAGACTATGCACCACGGCAAGAAAGCCAAGGTCAGAACTATTGAAGGCATTGATTATAAGCTTGCTGCATATATAGGTCTTTTTCAGCTTATCGCTGCTATATTCCCTGGAACATCACGTTCAGGTGCAACTATTGTCGGTGCTCTAATTCTTGGTGTTTCAAGAACTGTTGCTGCTGAGTATACATTTTTCCTTGCAGTACCTGTTATGTTCGGAGCAAGCCTTCTTAAGGGTGTTAAGTTCCTTCTTCATAACTCAATGACTTCACAGGAAGGAATAATTCTCCTTGTTGGTATGCTTGTAGCTTTCGTTGTATCTCTTTTCGTTATCAGATTTCTTATGGGATACATTAAGAAACACGATTTCAAGGTGTTCGGATGGTACAGAATTGTACTTGGTATAATCGTGCTGATATGCGGATTTGTAGGCGTTATTGGTTAATCAGACGCTTATAATACTTATTATATAATTTCAATTAATAAAATCTGGATTTTATGATTAACTCACATAACGGTATGTTAATCGTAAAACCCAGATTTTTTTATTCACAGTCCTATATTATATCTATACTTTTTTAACATATTACTTCTTTAATCTTCATATTCACCCTGTAAATATACCATATCTTGTATAAAGAATATAAAGCACGATTATCTGAATAACAAGTATAACTGGTACACCCAGTGTGAATTTAATATGCCTTGTCTTATGTCTTATTGTATACATAGCAAGTAGTGCCGCTGGAGAACCACCTATAACTGCTAAGAATATAAGCGTCTTTTCAGGTATTCTCCAAAGATGATGTACTGCTTTATATTTATCCAGTGCATATATAACAAATGTTATTATATTGATTAAAATAAGCCATTCTATAAATGTATCTCTCATAGCTTAAGATGCTTCTGCCTCCTCAAACTGTGAGTTATAAAGGTCAGCATAGAAACCACCCTTAGCAAGTAATTCTTCGTGATTGCCCTGCTCTACAATATCTCCTTCTTTCATAACAAGTATAATATCAGCATCCTTTATAGTTGATAATCTGTGGGCAATTACGAAGCTCGTTCTGCCCTTCATAAGATTATCCATAGCATTCTGTATCTGAATCTCTGTTCTTGTATCTACAGAACTTGTCGCCTCATCAAGGATAAGGATTGGGTTGTCAGCAAGAATAGCTCTTGCAATAGTAAGAAGCTGCTTCTGTCCCTGTGACACATTACTTGCATCCTCATTAAGTTCCATATTATATCCACCCGGAAGAGTCTCTATAAAATGATGTGCGTGTGCTGCCTTAGCCGCAGCGATTACTTCTTCATCAGTAGCATCAAGCTTTCCATATCTGATATTTTCCATAATAGTATCTTTATAAAGCCATGTATCCTGAAGAACCATTCCAAATGCATCTCTTAATTCACGTCTGTTAAAGTCCTTGATATTATGTCCGTCAATAAGGATTTCTCCTGAATTAACATCATAAAATCTCATAAGAAGCTTAACCATTGTAGTCTTACCTGCACCAGTTGGACCAACGATAGCAACCTTCTGTCCTGGCTTAACATTGGCACAGAAATCCTTAATAATAATCTGGTCTTCCTTATATCCGAACTTAACGTGCTTAAACTCAACTTCACCTCTGATATTATCTGTAGGTACTGGATTGGCAGCTATCTGTTCTTCTTCCTCTTCTTCAAGGAATTCAAATACTCTCTCAGAAGCTGCTGCCATAGACTGTACCTGATTAATAACCTGTGCAATCTGTGTTATTGGCTGTGTGAAGTTCTTAACATACTGTATAAATGCCTGAATATCACCAATTGTGATAACTCCATTGATAGCAAGCATACCACCTGAAAGTGCAACACCTGCATAACCAAGGTTACCAACAAACATCATAATAGGCTGCATCATTCCTGAGAAGAACTGTGACTTCCAGGCTGATGAATATAATACAGCATTAGTCTTGTCAAATGTATCCACCATATCCTTCTCTTTATTGAACGACTTAACAACCATATGTCCGCCATATGTTTCTTCTATCTGTCCATTAATATGTCCAAGATATTCCTGCTGTGTCTTAAAGTAACTCTGTGACTTCTTAACAACAAATGATACAAGACCAACGGATATTGGAAGAATAACTATCGCAATAATTGTCATAAGTGGTGAAATGCTTAACATCATTACAAGAACACCTATCATTGTAGCAACTGATGTAATAATTGTTGTTATACTCTGGTTAAGACCCATTCCTAATGTATCAACATCGTTAGTTATTCTTGAAAGAACTTCTCCGTATGTCCTGCTCTCAAAATACTTCATAGGCATACGGTTAATCTTCTCTGATATCTCTTTACGAAGTCTGTAGCACACCTTCTGTGAAACACCTGTCATTATCCAGCCCTGAATAAAGCTGAATATTGCACTGCACGCATACAGACAGAGTACAATTATAAGAATTCTTCCAATATATGAGAAATCAATTCCACCAGTTCCTGTAATCTTTTTCATAAGGCCTTCTGAAAGACCTGTTGTTGCCTTACCTAATACCTTAGGTCCTATTACTGTAAATACTGTAGAAGCCGCCGCCATAATCATAACTGCCAATATAGCAATCTTATATCTGCCAATATACTGCATAAGCTTGCTTATTGAGCCTTTAAAATTCTTGGCTTTTTCTGCAGGAGCCATACCGCCTCCTGGACCTCTTCGTCTTGGAGTCTGCTTATATGAGTTATTATCTGCCATAATTATGCTTCCTCCTTTCCGTCAATTCCCAGTTCCTTAGCTGACATCTGAGATTTGGCTATCTGCTGGTATACCTCACAATTCTTCAGAAGTTCCTCGTGAGTACCCTTTCCTACTATCTTACCTTCATCCATAACCAAAATCTGGTCCGCGTGAAGTATTGTGCTTATTCTCTGTGCAACTATGATAACTGTACTGTCTGTAACCTTAGAAGCAAGTGCCTTTCTAAGTGCCGCATCTGTCTTTAAATCGAGTGCTGAAAAGCTGTCATCAAATATAAATATCTTAGGATTCTTAGCAATAGCCCTTGCAATTGAAAGTCTTTGCTTCTGTCCACCAGATACATTAGTTCCACCCTGTGCGATTGGACTTTCATATTTTGCTGACTTAGTTTCAATAAATTCAGTTGCCTGTGCAATCTCAGCTGCTTCCTTTACTATATCCATGGAAGCCTCTGGTGCACCGAATTTGATATTAGACTCAATAGTACCTGAGAATAATATTCCCTTCTGTGGTACATAACCAAGTTCATCTCTTAATTCCTTCATTGAGATATTCTTGATATTCTCACCATCAAGAGTTATTGAACCTTCTGTTGCATCATAAAGTCTTGGAATAAGATTAACAAGTGTAGACTTTCCACATCCTGTACTTCCTATAATAGCTGTTGTCTTCCCCGGTTCAGCCACAAAATTGATATCTTCAAGAGCATTTTCATTAGCACCCGGATACTTAAAGTTAACGTGGTCAAATACTAAAAGTCCTTTAGGATTGCTTATACTCTTAGGTGACTCTGCATCTGTTATTGATGACTTTGTATTAATAACTTCATCTATACGGTCTGCTGCTACAATCGCTCTTGGAAGCATAATTGACAACATTGTAAGCATAAGGAATGACATTACAATCTGCATAGCATATGTAATAAATGCTGTCATTGAACCTACCTGCATAACACCGCTGTCAATTCTGTGAGCTCCTACCCATACAATACCTACTGAGAGACAGTTCATTATAAGCATCATAACCGGCATCATAAATGTCATTACCCTGTTAGTAAAAAGCATTGTCTTTGTAAGCTCTTTATTAGCCTTATCAAATCTTTCTTCTTCCTTCTTCTCTCTACCGAATGCACGGATAACAGAAAGACCTGTAAGTATCTCTCTTGATACAAGATTGACATTATCAACAAGCTTCTGCATAAGCTTGAACTTAGGCATTGCAACTGCCATAAGTAAAAGTACAAAGCCAATAATTACAAGAACTGCAAGGGCTATTACCCATTCCATTCCAGCACCTGTTGACATTACCTTTATAACTCCACCGATACCAATAATAGGTGCATAAAGAACCATTCTTAATATAAGAACACATACGAGCTGTATCTGCTGTACATCATTAGTTGTACGTGTGATAAGTGAAGCTGTTGAGAACTTATCAAGCTCTGCATTAGAAAAGCTCATTACATTCTTATATACTTTTCCTCTTAAATCACGTCCAACTCCAGCACCAACCCTTGATGCAAAGAATGCAACACATACAGTACATACCGCAATAAGAAGTGCCATTCCTACCATCTTAGCACCAGATATCCAAAGGTATCTTTTCTGTATGGCCTTCATATCCATTCCAGCCTTTGCATCCATTGACTTAGCGTAAGCCTTTCCCATTGAAGATATAAGGG
Organism: Lachnospira rogosae (ex Hitch et al. 2025); assembly: GCF_040096455.1. Lineage (NCBI taxonomy): Bacteria > Bacillati > Bacillota > Clostridia > Lachnospirales > Lachnospiraceae > Lachnospira > Lachnospira rogosae (ex Hitch et al. 2025). The sequence continues at coordinate 184,078 of NZ_JBBMER010000005.1, forward strand.
TTGAACCCATTGTATCAAATGTTGACTGGAATTCATCTCTCATAGATATAAACGTATCTTTAGACATTGCACCATTATCATACATTGCCTTGAATATAATTCTCATATCTACACATTCTGTTGGAACTTCATTACCATCAGCATCTTCAATATCCTTAGTAAATGTTTCAAGTTCCACACCCATTCTCTTTCCAAGGTCTGCAACTGAAACGTTCTCAAGTTCAGATACATCAACGCCCATCTGTGCCGCCATCTGCTGTTTGAACTGTGTGACTGTAACTGATGACATCTGATTATTAATAATCAGTGCCATAGCAAGTGTATCATCATATTCATCTAACCTTTTATCATTATTTTCTGTACGGACATATAAGTCATCCTGTTCCTCAAAACATTTCTCCCATATGCTTATCTCTTCGTCCGTCATAAACATCTTCGCTATATCATATTCATCTTTAGTAATCTTCTCTGGAATACTATGTCCTATACCACCATTCTGGATACCAACATCAATAATATTCGATGTGTACTGTGGAAGTGCAAGATCACAATTCGCCTGCAACACAAGTAACAACAGAATAATTATTATTGATTTCCAGTATGGGGCAATACTTTTCAATATTCTGCTCATAATTCTTCCTTTCTATTAAACTCTTCATAAACTATATCTCTTCAAATCAGGCAATAACATAAAGTAGTCTGCCACGATATTTTCTTATCTTATCATTATTGAGAAAATATGTAAATTAAGGAAATAAGAAACATTTATTAATACTTTATAAACATTGTATACAATTTTAACCAATCTATGTATTGCCCTGTATTATCAAGTATGATATTATACGCGTGAGCGTTATTCGGATGAAAATGTATCAGCTGCCAGTAATTATTATCACCTGTAATCATTGGTATTTATAGTTTATAATTATTGGATTATTTATTTAATTATTTCAAGGAAGTTTTTTAATGGTAGAAGAAAGAATTGATGTGCGACCTCAATTGGCGTGTAACAAGATTTTATTCTGAACTTTTACTTTTAAATATGCTGAATTAATATTCTGATTTCATTTTGATTGATATACAATATAGTATATCAATTTATACCAGTCTGTATATCTACATTATTTATGTACTTACACTAATATGAGATATTTTGGTATCTGTATACACTTATTCGTGTTTATCCCATCTGTCATAACGCTACAATTAAAAATGTCTGAAAGACAGGATTGCCGTTTTATCAGACGAAAAGGAGATTTTATGAATAACAACCAGACAAGTGCAGTTAATAATACTGCCAACAAAACTTTTACAACCAAATATATGGTTGAACTTGCCGCTATGATAGCAATTATTATCATTATGGCTTTTACACCACTTGGATACATTAAACTTCCAGGTCTTACTATCACATTTTTGACAATTCCAGTAGCTGTTGGTGCTATAATTCTTGGTCCTGTTGGTGGACTTATATGTGGTCTTACTTTCGGACTTACAAGCCTCTATCAGGCAGTAACTGGCGGCTCTGTATTTACATTTGCATTATTTAATATCAGCCCTGTATTCACTATTATTCTTACAGTTGTTCCAAGAACACTTGAGGGACTTCTTACAGGACTTATATTCAAGGGACTTCATAATATCCGCAGTGTACAGAAGGTATCTTACTACATCGCAAGCCTTGCCTGCCCACTTCTTAACACACTGCTCTTTATGAGTACACTTGTTGCACTTTTCTATAGAACTGATTTTATTCAGACTTATGTAACTAAATTCGCTGCAAGCAATCCATTTACTTTCGTTATCGCATTTGTCGGAACACAGGGTGCAATTGAAGCTGTTGTATGCTTTGTTGTCGCAAGTATTCTTTCAAGAACACTTTATGCTGTACTTGTAAAAAATGCTTAAAACTATATAAACCAAGGGAGTTATAGGAATAATATTCCTATAACTCCCTTATTACATATGTATTCTTTCCATTAATCTTAGCATCATACATTGCATTATCTGCTTCTTTTAACAGCTTGGCATAATCAAAGCTTCCACCTATCGCAGTTACAATACCTATACTACAAGGAACAGACATATTCTTTAGCAAATCGCCTCTTGTATAACCCTTGTTAAGAATATCATAGACCTTCTTTACTTTCCTATCAAGTTCCTCTTTACTTATATCCCCTTCATAACCAAATACAAATTCATCTCCGCCATTTCGTCCAACTTCACCTTTAAAATTCTCCTTTAATGTATTGGCAACAAATTTGATTACATTATCGCCTTCCTGATGTCCATAATTAGTATTGTAATCTTTAAAATCATCAATATCAAGAAATCCAACACTTATACGCACTTTTTTATCAGTTGCACTCTGAACCATAGCAAGCATTTTCTGCTCAATCGCTTTTTTATTATTAATTCCAGTAAGCGGATCACACTCAGCAAGTTCTCTTAAATGTCTTTGCCTTTCCTTTTCCTGAATATTCTCATCTTCTATATGTGTGAGAAGTCCATTAATTTCATCGGAAAGCTGGTTCATCTCAACACTATTTGATTTAGGCAGTCTCTTTGAATAGTCCTGTGTAGCCTTGATATCATTAAACACATTCATTATCTGTTCTATTGGTGCTAATACATTCTTTGTAATAAATATCTGCACAATAAATATAGCAAGGACAAAGAATACAAACGCAAGACATAACATAACTGTGTATGACCTGCCTCATAACTTTCACTTGAGGCTACTACCCTGAAATCCTTGTCCAATATAGATATACTTGCAACAAACACTCCATATTTCTTTCGTTCCTTCAACACATTGTTAATATACTCTAAATCAACTTTACCTGCATCATAAGGACTTGGCTCTCCTACACTTTCTTTGATTGCCGCCTGTGTCATAGCATAATTAGCAATCATCTCCATTTCGGACTTCCTGTCCTCACAGAAATTCTTAATATTAATTCTCTGATTCTCACTCACCGTCGCAAGATTGCACTCTGTCATATCGTCAATCTTCCTATTCGTCTGGTAAATTGAAAATCCACCAAAAATGCTTAGTGGAAGCAGGATAAACAAAAGTAATATTCCTAATATTCTGTTCTTTAATTTCATCATCATTGGTATCACCCCTTAACACTGGTTAATAACCAGACAGACATATTATCATTACTTTCAATATACCCTTGACAGATGATAAAATCAATTAATTTGTTATTTTTCAAGCTCACGGGAAAGATTTACCATCTCAATAGCACCCTCTGCACATTCAAATCCCTTATTACCTGCCTTTGTTCCTGCTCTCTCAATTGCCTGTTCAATTGTATCTGTAGTAAGCACTCCGAACATCACTGGAATATCTGTATTAAGTGATACATTAGCTATTCCTTTAGAAACCTCCGCACAAACATAATCATAATGGCTTGTAGCTCCTCTTATAACTGCACCAAGACATATCACTGCATCATATTTTCCGCTCTTTGCCATTTTAGAAGCAATAAGTGGTATTTCAAATGCACCAGGAACCCACGCAAGGTCTATATTGTCATCGCTTACTCCGTGTCTTATAAGTCCGTCCTGTGCACCTGCAACCAGCTTTGATACAATAAATTCATTAAATCTTGCCGCTACAATACCTACTCTTGTTCCATTGTCTACTAATTTTCCTTCTAATACTCTCATAACTATTAATCTCCTCGTCTTTTTAATTTAATTTCATTACAATTTTCATAAATCATCAATACTGCTATATGTCGGATTTTTTCAACTTTCAATCCTATGAAATCTATAACATATGACCCATTCTTATCTTCTTAGTGTTAAGATAAAATCCATCATAAGCTGTCTTTTCCATTTTAATTGGAACTCTTTCACTTATCTTCATTCCAAAATCAGATAACTGGTATACCTTATCCGGATTGTTGGTAAGCAGACGTAATGTCTTAGCACCCAGATCCTTTAATATCTGTGCTCCAATGTAGTATTCTCTCATATCTCCTGGAAATCCAAGGGCAAGATTAGCATCAAGCGTATCCATTCCTTCGTCCTGAAGTGCATATGCCTTAAGCTTATTAACAAGACCTATGCCTCTGCCTTCCTGCCGCATATATAGCAGTATTCCTCTGCCTTCCTCATTAATCTGTGTCATAGCCGCCGCAAACTGCTGTCCGCAGTCACATTTTAATGAACCAAAAGCATCACCTGTAAGACACTCTGAATGAACCCTGCACAAAAGGTCTTCTCCATTACCAACATCACCTTTTACTAAAGCAACGTGATGTTCTCCATTTAATTTATTAATGTAACAATGTGCAACAAATTCTCCATATTTTGTAGGCATTTTAGTTACTGCCACACACTCTACAAGCTTTTCGTTGCATTTTCTGTATTCCTGAATTGCCTTTATTGTTATGAATTTTAAATTCCATTTTCTGGCAAGTTCAATGAGGTCGTTCTTTCTCATCATTGTGCCATCATCTTTCATAATCTCACAGCATAAGCCACATTCTTTAAGTCCTGCAATCCTCATCAAATCAACTGTTGCTTCTGTGTGTCCGTTTCTTTCAAGAACTCCATTCTTCCTTGCAATAAGTGGAAAATTGTGTCCCGGTCTTCTAAAGTCCTCCGGCTTGGCATCATCACTTACTACCATTCTTGTTGTATAGGCTCTTTCTTTTGCAGATATCCCTGTAGTTGTATCAACATGGTCTATTGATACTGTAAATGCTGTTTCGTGGTTATCTGTATTGTCTGCTACCATATGTGGGAAATATAGCTTTTTGCTTATCTCCTCACTCATTGGCATACATATAAGACCTTTTCCATATGTTGCCATAAAATTAACATTTTCTGTTGTTGCAAACTCAGCGGCACATATGAAATCACCTTCATTCTCCCTGTCCTCATCATCTGTGACAAGTATAATCTTACCTGCTTTTAAATCTTCAACTGCTTCTTCTACTGTGTTAAACTCAAACATATATCCTCCTTTTTAAAATCCATATTTACCAAGAAACTCTCTTGTTATCCCTGATGTATTCTGTCTTTGTGATGACTGTGCTTTTACTGACACATCCTGCCTTGTGGATATCTCGCCCAGTCCATCCGCTGTTACATCAAGACTTTCGCCTGTCTGTAACAATCTTTTTATGTATTTCCCTACAATATCATTCTCAAGATTGACACAATCGTTGATTCTACGCTGTGATAATGTTGTCACCTGCCTTGTATGGGGAATTACAGATACTTTAAAACTATCATCATTAACCCCTGCTACAGTAAGGCTTATTCCATCAATTGTTATTGAACCTTTTGGAACTATTAACTGCATAATCTCTTTACCTGCATTAATTGTGTACCAGACAGCGTTATCATCCTTGCTTATCTTTGTTATTCTGCCAACACCATCTATATGTCCACTTACTATATGTCCGCCAAATCTGCCATTAGCTGGCATTGCTCTTTCAAGATTAACAGCCATTCCTGCCCGCAGATTTCCAAGTGATGACTTATTAATAGTTTCGTGCATAACATCTGCACTGAACTGTTTACTGCCAATTGACGTTACTGTCAGGCACACGCCATTAACTGCTATACTGTCACCTATATTGGTTCCCCCAAGAATATCTGATGCACTTATAGTTATAATCTGAGAAAATGCGTGTCTTTGAACAGATACTATATGTCCGATTTCTTCAACAATTCCTGTAAACAATTATATACACCTCACTTTCCCCTCAATTAATATATCCTTTCCCAATCTTGTAACCGTATAATCATCAAGCTCATATGCTTTATCGGGAGTATCAACACCAATTCCACCTACTGGTGAAAGAGCATTTACACCACCCAATACTTTAGGTGCTATATAAGCCTGTATTCTGTCTACCATACCACTTGCCAGAACACTCCAGTTAAGTGTCGCTCCACCCTCGCACACAATACTGTCTATGCCAAGCTGTCCTAGCTTTATTATCAGTTCTTTTATATCTATATGAGAATTATTATCATTATCATTTTTATTGACATATATAAGTTTACAGCCTGCCTCAGTGTATTTCCTGCACTTATCATCGTCTTTGCAGCTTGTAGCTATATATGTTGTGTACAGCTTCGCACTCCGTACAATATTGCAATCAAGCGGTGTCCTGAGATTAGTATCACATATTACTCTTGCCGGCTGGTTGATATTAACAATATCTTTACTGCGGCACGTCAACATAGGATTGTCCTTTATAACAGTTTCAACACCAACCATTACGGCTGAATATCTATGCCTGTCCATATGAACTTTATTTCTTGCTGTTTCCCCTGTTATCCACTGTGACAATCCTGTATGCGTTGCAATCTTTCCGTCCAGGGACTGTGCATACTTTAATATCACATATGGCTTTTTTTCTTTTATGTAATTAAAAAATACATAATTAAGGCTTTTACATTCCTCACTACACACAAGCTTGTCATCAACAGTTATGTTATGTTCTCTTAAAATATCCACGCCTTTCCCTGCAACTAATGGGTTAGGGTCATAAGAACCTATCACCACTCTTTTTATTCCCGCCTCAATAATTGCATTAACACAGGGTGGCTGTTTACCATAATGACAGCATGGCTCAAGTGTCACATATATCGTTGCACCACTCACATCCTCATTTGCACTGGCAAGTGCTTCTCTCTCTGCGTGAAGTCCACCATATTTCTTATGGTACCCTTCTCCTATTATCCTGCCGCCTTTAACAATAACTGCACCGACAAGCGGATTAGGATTAGTCCAGCCTGTTCCTTTCTTAGCCAGCTCAACAGCCCTTAGCATATATTCTTCATCTGTCATTGCCATAATATTACCCGCCTTCTTTCTCTAATAAATGTATATAATGGGTTTTCCATTCTTAAAATATCAATAAAAAAGCCCTGAGAATAATCTTCCCAGGGCTTAAATAACTATATAATACATATTCTGCAAATATCAATAGCTAATACAGTTATAATAGCTTAATAATATTATTATCATAATACATTATCTTAATATATGCTTAACAACGATTATCTAATTAAATATATCAACTTTACTTCTTCCATCCAGACTGTAACTGTCGGCACTGGAATTCCACCAGTTCGTGCATAATGCTCGCGGGCTTTACCGCCGGTAGGGAATGACACCCTGCCCTGAAGTATTATTTAATTCTTTTATAAAATAGCACAATAGAACTAATAATTCAATAGTCTTTTGAACATTAATTTACAACATTTAATTTATAACATTAATTTTACAGCTTATATTTTATAATTTAAAATCTCTGCTGTCTAACACAATAGTGAATGGTCCGTCATTTTCAAGACTCACTTTCATATCCGCACCGAATTCACCCGTTTCTACCTTCGCAACTCTTTCCCTGCACAGTGCTACGAATTTCTCGTATAACTCATTGGCAAGATCTGGCTCACAGGCGTGTACAAAGCTTGGTCTGTTGCCTTTCCTGCAATCTGCATATAATGTGAACTGACTGACAATAAGCATTTCTCCACCTACATCATTAATTGAGAGATTAGTCTTTCCATTCTCATCTGCGAATATTCTCATTTTGCATATTTTATCAGCAAATGGCACAAGCATATCCTCTGTGTCACCTTCGCCTGCACCAAACAGTATAAGATAGCCTTTGCCTATACTTCCTATGACATTACCATCAACTTTTACACTTGCTGAATTAACTCTTTGTATAACGAATTTCATTATATTTCTCCATTTTAACAGTATCTAAATGTATTTCTAAAATATTCTTTCTATATATATTAAATATCTGATTAACTATACAATCTGTTCTATTTAACTCTGTACTTTCTCTTATCCGCTAACATTTCCTTTATTACCACTGGATGGAATAATAATAACATTGGAAATAATTCAAGTCGTCCTGCAAGCATATCAAATACTATAACTATCTTGCTTAATATGCCAAAATGTCCAAAGTTATGTGTTGGACCTGCAAGTTCAAGACCTGGTCCAATGTTATTAATTGTAGCCGCTACCGCTGTAAAGTTAGTTGTCAGATCTTTTCCTTCTAATGAAACAAGGAATACTGATACAACAAATGTTAATATAAATGTTATCATATACACATTTACAGAACGTATAACCTCGTGTTCAACCGGTTTTCCTTCAACCTTAATCTTCTTTACGCTTCTAGGGTGGATATAAGAGTTAAGCTCTTTAATAATTGTCTTAATAAGTATTACAAATCTTGAAACCTTTATACCACCGCCTGTACTTCCCGCACATGCACCAACAAACATAAGCAATACAAGTATTGTTTTTGATGTCTGTGGCCACAAGTTAAAGTCTGTCGTTGAAAATCCTGTTGTCGTTATAATTGAACCAACCTGAAATGCCGACTTGGTAATTGCATCCCATACACCAGAACACATAGAATAAATATTAATTGTGATAGCTGTAATTGCTGCTAATATTATTCCAAAATATACCCTTACTTCTTCCATACTAAGTGCTTTCTTAATACTTCCAAAGAACAGCAGATAGTAAGCATTAAAGTTCACACCAAACAGTATCATAAATATCGTGACAATCCACTGTATAGCCACAGAATAACTGCCTATACTGTCATTTTTAATACCAAAACCACCTGTACCAGCTGTTGCAAATGATGTATTAACCGCATCAAACACCGGCATCTTAGCCATAACAAGTATTATGAATTCCAGTAATGTAAGTCCAAAATATATAATATAAAGTATTCTTGCTGTATGTCTTACCTTCGGTACAAGCTTACCAACTGATGGTCCCGGACTTTCTGCCCTCATAAGATTAATATTAGAACCACCACTGAGTGGCACAATCGCAATAATAAATACAAGAACACCCATACCACCTATCCAGTGTGTAAAGCTTCTCCAAATAATACTGCAATGTGACAGGCTCTCAACATCACTTAATATACTAGCACCAGTCGTTGTAAAACCTGAAACTGTTTCAAATAAAGCATCAATAAACGATGGAATCTCTCCAGTTATCATAAATGGAAATGAACCTACAATTCCCATAAGTATCCAGCTTAAAGATGTCGCTATACAGCCCTCTTTAAGATATATAATATAATCTTTAGGCTTCCTTATTGTCAGAAGCATACCTGCAATAAGACTTAATACTGCTACAATTACATACGCAATTCCCTGACTTTCGTGATATATAAGTGCAACAAGACAAGGAAGTGCCATAAGCACTCCCTCTGTTTTAAGTATGCAACCCAGAATGTATATAATCATTGTTCTATTCATATCTATTTTACCTGCTTACACCTATCTTACAATATCATCAATACCTGTAAATCCTGTATTCTTAGTTACTATCATTACTGTATCGCCGTCTTCAATCTCATCATTACCTGTAGGAATGATAATATGTCCATTGTGGTTGATAAATGAGATAAGGACATCTTTCTTTAACTTCAGATCCTTAATAGGTACTCCAGATACCTTTGAATTCTCCTCAACAATGAATTCAATTGCCTCAACCCTTGAATCAAACATATGATAAAGAGTCTCTATATTACTGCCCATTGAATTCTTCTTGGCTCTTACATATGCAATAATTGCTTCTGATGTAATATATTTAGGATATACAAGGCTTCCAAGATCAAGATTATTAATAACCTGCTTATAATTAACCCTGTTAATCTTAGTTACAACCTTAGCCTTTGATACCTGCTTTGCATAAAGTGTCAGCATAATATTTTCTTCATCTATTCCTGTAAGTGGAATGAATGACTGAACTGTTTCTATACCTTCTTCCTTCAATATATCCGGGTCTGTGCCGTCACCATTAATAATTATAGCTTTAGGAAGCTTAACACTTAAGCTTTCACAGTTCTCTTTTTCCTTTTCAATAATCTTTACTGAGATGCCCATATTAAGAAGTTCTTTAGCAAGATAATATGCTGCCTTGCTTGCACCTATAATCATAGTATCCTTAACCTGCCTGGTTGCTAAGCCTATCTGCTTAAGAAAATCTCTTGCAATATGACGTTCTGAAACAAATGAAACTACATCGCCTGACTGAAGCACGAAATCACCGTTAGGCATATATACTTCTCCGTTTCTTTCAACTGCGCATATAAGAATATCATTAGTAATATTCTTACCAAGATAAGCTAAGCTAAGCCCATTCAGAAGATTACCCTCTGGTACTTTGAATTTGACAAGCTCTGCCTGTCCATGTGCAAATGAATTAACCTCAAGTGCAGTTGGAAGATATAATATACGTGCAACCTCTCTTGCCGCTTCAAGCTCAGGATTTATTATAAGGGCAAGACCTAACTGCTCTCTTAAATAGCCTGTTTCCTCACTGTAATCTGGTGTACGGACTCTTGCTATTGCTGCACATTTGCCAACTCTCTTGGCTACTGTACAACATAAAAGGTTAAGCTCGTCCGAATCTGTAACCGCAATAATAAGATCTGTTTCTTCAATACCAGCTTCCATCTGTGTTGAATAGCTTGCTCCGTTACCTACAAGTCCCATAACATCATAGATATTGGTAATATCCTGTATCTTCTCTGCTTTCTTATCTATAACAGTTATATCATGTCCTTCTTTACTTAACTGGTCAACAAGGTTCGCACCTACCTTGCCACAGCCTACTATTATGATTTTTAAGCCATTTTCCTTCTTACTTAATCCAAACATAATATCTCCATTCGTGCCTTTTCAAAGTACGCCCATCATGGCTAAGCACTTATCTCCATTCTCTAATTATAAAGCCTTCTTTATTGCCTCAAAGAGGTCATCATATTCTTCAAATGCTTCAAGCTGTGGATAATCTGCCTTAATCTGGTCAGTTGTTCTGAATAGGAAACCTGCCTTACTAGCCTGAATCATACCTAAATCGTTGTGGCTGTCACCACTGGCAATTGTTTCAAAGCCAACAGACTGAAGTGCTTTAACTGTTGAAAGCTTAGACTGTTCACAACGCATTTTAAAGCCTGTAATTGTTCCGTCCTTAGCTACTTCAAGAGTATTACAGAATATAGTAGGCCAGCCGAGCTTCTTCATAAGAGGTGCTGCAAACTGTGTAAATGTATCACTAATAATAATAACCTGTGTTGTTTCTCTTAACTTATCAAGGAATTCCTTAGCTCCTGGAAGTGGATCTATCTTTGCAATAGTTTCCTGTATCTCTTTAAGTCCAAGACCGTGTTCCTTAAGAATTCCAAGTCTCCAGTTCATAAGCTTGTCATAATCTGGTTCGTCTCTTGTTGTTCTTGTAAGCTCTGGAATACCGCTTTCCTTTGCAAATGCAATCCAGATTTCTGGAACTAATACTCCTTCAAGATCTAAACATACTATATTCATACTCATATTTGCCCTCATTTCCGTGTAGTATACACATTTTCTAAATAATATCAAGATTGGATTATAACACAATAATCTTAATTGGTGAACACCTTTTAACATATAAGCTTACAATATAAGCTTTATTTGGCTAGTTTTGCTATAAGCTCAAGATTGTCCGGTATATGTATGTGCTGTGGACAATTCTTCTCACATCTGTGACATTTAATGCAGTCTGAAGCCTTTCCCTTATTATATATAAGCCTCTGATAATACATATTGGAAAAATTGTCATTAATGCAATAATTATTATAAAGTGCAAACAGTCCTGGAATATTAATATTCTTAGGACATACCTCCATACAATATCCACAGGAAGTACAAGGAATTGCTGTTCTTTTGTTAATTATTGCTACAACCTCTTTAAGAAGCTCCTTTTCCTTATCGTTAAGCGGCTGAGGTCTTGCCATAATCTTAGTATTGTCAAGCACCTGCTCACAATTGCTCATTCCACTAAGCACCATAAACACACCATCAAGATTAGCTGCAAACCTTAAAGCATACGAAGCTGGCGAGGCTTCCTTGTTATATTCCCTTAAAATATTCTCTGCTTCCTTTGGAAGATTCGCCAGTGTCCCGCCCTTAACAGACTCCATTACAGCTATTGGCTTATTATGCCTTCTTGCTGTTTCATAACATAACCTTGACTGGATAATATCATTTTCCCAATCAAGATAATTAATCTGAAGCTGAACAAAATCAACTTCCGGGTGATTGGTTAATATCATATCAAGGAACTGTGCATCATCGTGAAATGAGAATCCGAAATTCTTAATCTTACCCTCGGCTTTCATCTTCTTAGCGAATTCAAATCCACCCCACTTGTCCGTATTATAATATCTGTCCCTGCCCATATTGTGCATAAGGTAGTAATCAAAATATCCAACGCCTGTCTTTTCAAGCTGTTTATTAAAATATAACGGATACTCCTCACCTGATTTTATAAGCACTGTAGGCATTTTATCGGCAAATACATACTTGTCCCTGTCATATCTGTCAACCAAAGCTTCCTTTAACGCTGTTTCTGACATCTGGTCGTGATACGGAAATGCAGTATCAAAATATGTAAATCCTGCTTCCATATATATATCAACCATACGCTTTAACTCGTCCATATCAATTGACTGTTTATCATCTGGATTGATTAACGGAAGCCTCATCGCTCCAAATCCGAATCTATTCATTGTAATTCTCTCCTGATTGTTAATTCTCTTTTGATATTTTATTTTCTTATACTATTTATCTTTTCTTATTTTACTTAATTCTATTGTGCTGTTATTGCTATAAATAACCGTATATACAACCACAATGTTAGTCAACTCTCTTATTGCCCCAGAAGAATAATGCAACTGTTCCAGGTCCTGTGTGGCTTCCTATTGTTGTACCTATATTATTAATCTCCACCCTGCCGTTAAGCTTAGGGAATTTCTCCTCTATAAGCTTTGCAACAGCTTCTGCATCTTTTCTGCACGCTGACATTGATATGTAGCATTTTCCATCGTAATCAAGTCCATTTTCGGCATTATTAATCATCTTCTCAACAGTTGCTGCAATAACCTTCTTCTTAGTACGGATTTTTTCTCTAGGTATAAGCTTTCCCTCAAAATTAACATTGAGCAGTGGGCATATATTAAGAAGATTACCCACGAAACCTGACACCTTTGACACTCTTCCACCTTTTATAAAAAATGTAAGATCTGTCGTAAAGAACCAGTGATTAACCTTTAATCTGTTCTCAATAACCCAGTCCTTTAACTCATCTATACCCATACCTTCATCTTTTAAATCAGCAACCTTATCCATAAGCAGCCCGTATCCGGATGAAGCCGCAAGTGAATCAATTACATATATCTTTCTGTCTGGATATTTCTCTTTAAGTGTTTCCGCCGCTATATTAGCAGAATTAATTGTTCCGGATATGCCTGATGAAAGTGTAAGATGAAGTATATCTTTTCCTTCTTTTAAGAATTCTTCAAAATATGTCTCATATTCATCCACATTTATCTGTGATGTCTTAGTATCAGCTCCTTCCGACATAGCTTTATAGAAATCATCCAAGTTTATTGTCTTCCCTAAATCATCCATATAAGCTGCTCCGTCCAGCTCATAATGGAAGCATATATAATGTATATCTCTCTTATTAAAATGTTCCTCTGTTAAATCTGCTGTAGAACAACACGAAATAATATAATCACTCATAACTAAGCCTCCATACATATTATAAATATTTGTATACACAGTAATTTTATTATATATCATATCTTATGTCCATTGATTTATTATATTTCATCTGATATTATTATTCTTAATAATCATTTGATTAATTATAAAGTCAGTAATCATAAACCTGCCTTATTTAACGAGGATAAATATATGCTTACATATTCTTTTGATAATAGAAACAAAAAAAGCCTTTACGAATATCTGTACACCTGTATTAAAGATGATATTATATCCGGCAAATTAACACCCGATACAAAGCTTCCTTCCAAGAGAGATTTTGCCAAAAATCACGGAATAAGCGTCGTAACTGTTGAAAATGCCTACGGACAGCTTCTTGCAGAAGGCTACATATATTCACTTCCTAAGAAGGGATTTTATGTATCGGAGATTAATAATAATTACAATACCACAGGTAATCATTCTTTTAAGAATACCGCTTTCAATAATATTTCAAGCAGTAACCAGCCTTACAATGTGAATAATAATGCTGGTGCTTCCCTGGAAAATACTGGTGCTCCCCTGGAAAATGCAGCTGTCAACCTTGTATACAGCCACACCCCTAAAGATAATTTTCCATTTTCAGTATGGGCAAAACTTATGCGTCAGGTACTTACATATGAGGGCGATGATGCACTCAATGTTCCACCCACAGGTGGCGTTATGAAACTGCGCCGTGCCATTGCACATCATCTATATGAATTCAGGGGAATTACAGTAAATCCTGAGCAGATTATTATTGGTGCTGGAACTGAATATTTATATGGGCTTATCGTTCAGCTTCTTGGACGTGACCTTGCCTACGGACTTGAAAATCCAAGTTCCAGAAAAATCGTAAATATATACCGCTCATTAGGTGTCAAGGTCAACGCACTTGATATGGATGATGAAGGTGTAATACCTGACAGCATTGGACTTGCGAATTCCCAGATAATACAGATATCTCCGTCACACCATTTTCCTACTGGTATAGTTACATCTATAAGCAGAAGATATGGTCTGTTACAATGGGCTAACAACTCGCACGGCAGATACATAATAGAGGACGACTACGACAGTGAATTCCGACTTCAGGGAAAGCCAATACCATCACTCTTTTCAATCGATGCCACAGACAAGGTAATATATTTTAATACATTTACAAAAAGCCTTGCCTCAACTATAAGAATTAGTTATATGGTTCTTCCTGTGCCGCTCCTTGAACGCTTCAAACAGCAGCTTGGCTTCTATGCCTGTACAGTATCTAACTTTGAACAATATACTCTGGCACATTTTATTGAAGACGGCTTTCTTGATAAACACATTAACCGTATGCGCAATCACTACCGTGACATAAGGGATAATCTTATAGGTCTGCTTATGAAAAGCAGTATCAAAGACCGTATTAATATATACGAGGAAAATTCGGGACTGCATTTTCTCCTAAAATACGACACAGAATTAACTGATGAGCAGCTAAAGCAAAAAGCCAGCAAGAAAGGACTTCTCATATCATTTCTTTCTGACTATATAACTGGAAACAGCTATTCACCTGATAATTATTCGCATATAGCAATTGTCAACTACTCTGGAATATCTATGGACGATGTCGCTATTACTGCAAAATTGCTTGAGGAAATATGCTTATAAATAATTACTTAATGCAATACATATTGGTGGAAGAAATCTAATAATAATAAATATTCTCTTATAAAAATAATGGTGTCACACGAATGAACTATTCACTGCCTTACTAACATTAAATAATTCATTTTATGTGACACCTTGTTATTATTCAGAATAAAACCTATAACATCCACGTCCCGATTTCTTGGCTTCATATAACGCTTTATCTGCACACTGGTACATATTATAATAATGTAAACCACAATTAACAGATAAGCTTATCCCCATACTTACGCTTATCTTATAACCATCGTACTCATCTGTTACATAATTAAATATTCTCTTCACGATATCTTCGATATTATCGCTGTCTTTATATTCAATATATACAACAAACTCATCGCCTCCATACCTTATCGCTATATCCTGATCTTCCCTTGTACATTCTGCTAATCTCTTGGCAACATATTGTATAACACAGTCGCCAAAATAATGACCATATGTATCATTAACTAATTTAAACGAGTCTATATCAAATATAACAAATGCCGAATACATATGGGCGCTGTTATCAATCCTGCTCTTTATAAGCAATTCTCCAGTAACGTGATTATAAAGACCTGTAAGCAGGTCAAGTGATGCCTGCTTTTCCAGACGTTGTTTCAAATATTCCTGTCTATATCTTTCTGTAACATTTCTTAAGCTTATAATTCCTAAAATATCATCTGTAAGCTTGTCCTTTGACAGATATATAGACTTATCAATCCACATCTCCGTATCCTGTGTATCCATTGTCCTGTAATCAATAGATACAATAGTATTACCATTATTAAATAGTTCAATAATCTTCTTTGACGTTGCAAGCTTTAAATAATCTTCAATTGTATCCTTGGAAACCCTTTTCTGCCACCTTCTGCAATATTCATCATAAGAACTAGATGTACTAATACCTACTGTATCGAGTGCGCTATACATTTTATTATTCTTTCGCTGATATATGCCATTTTCTATTGTATCTTTTGAAAAATTAACCTGATACATAACAATTGACTCTGACATAAGTGCATCTTTATACTGCTCTGTTGTCTGCAAAAGCTTTCTAAGTTCAGCATTTTTACGCTTTATTATCTCATAATATTCATATCTGTGTGATACATCACGTTCTGTCACTGTTATCTGGTTAAATGTCTTATCATACATAAGTGTCACTAATATCCACTTATATTTACCATCATACATAAGTCTTACATCAAGCTTTTTCTTAAATTCATCGTTACTGCCAAAGCCTTTAACTGCCTCTACTGATATTAAATCTAACAGCCTGCCTCTGTCCTCATAATGACATCTGTCAACCATTCTCTGAACCCACTGTTCTAACTCTACATTACCGTCTTTCTTAAACTTATTACCCCTATTATAAATACACAGAACACTATCATTATCAATATCAATCTGATAAATCCCCTCATATTGGGTTGACAGCATTGTAAGTATTCTGTCTTCCAGCTCTAAATCATTCTCCATTGAAGTTCTCCATTCCAGCACTGTACACCAACAGCACTTGTTTAACTTGCAAAAAACAAGCTTTTATTCTTCATTATTATTCGACCATTTTCTACGAAACTCTTAATTGAATATACAATATCACATATTGGAGAAAATGTCACGCTGGCATTTAATGTTTTAATGGGACTTACTATAGAATTTTATAACATTAAATTTCCTATTATATAAAAACTGCCGCCAGTGTAATACTGACGGCAGTAATAATACCTTATTAATCTATTGATTAATATAAGCTATCCAATTAACTGTACCATTAATTCTGATACTGTATACTACTCATATACCAGCTTATGATTAACCGAAGTATCTCTTTAAAAGACCTTCAAATGCCTTACCATGTCTAGCCTCATCCCTAGCCATCTCATGAACTGTGTCGTGGATTGCATCAAGATTAGCAGCCTTAGCTCTCTTAGCAAGGTCAACCTTACCTGCTGTTGCTCCATTTTCTGCTTCTACTCTCATCTCAAGGTTCTTCTTAGTGCTGTCTGTTACAACTTCACCGAGAAGCTCTGCGAACTTAGCTGCGTGTTCAGCTTCTTCCCAAGCTGCCTTTTCATAGTAAAGACCTACTTCTGGATAACCTTCTCTGTGAGCAACTCTAGCCATAGCAAGATACATACCAACTTCTGAACATTCACCATTGAAGTTAGCTCTTAAATCTTCAATAATATCTTCGCTTACTCCCTTAGCAACTCCTACAACGTGCTCAGCAGCCCATACCTTGTCATCTCCCTGAGCTAAGAACTTGTCTGCTGGTGCCTTACATACTGGACAGACATAATCTGCTGGAAGTGACTCTCCTTCATAAACATAACCGCATACTGTACATACATACTTCATAATCTTAATCTCCTTTTCTTGTTTAATTTATTAAAAATAGTAATTATTACTGTTTGTGAGTTTAATATAACACTGTTTATTTCCTTTGTCAAGCAAAATAGTAATAATTCCTATTAATATTTTTACTTATCTATACACTCAGGACATTCTCCATAGAAAAATGTCACATTTCCCTGGATTGTACCATCAAAATTCTTTGCCGCCGCTTCATTAAAATTCTTCTCAACTTCCCGTGAGTCAAAGTTCAAATCCATAACTTTGCCACAATTGACACATTGAAAATGGTAGTGTGGGTTCACGTTGCCGTCAAAATGCACCGAACCATCACTACACGGCACTTTCATAGCCATTCCATTGTCTACAAGGAATGTAAGATTTCTGTATACAGTTCCAAGACTTATGTTAGGAAACTCTTTACTGACATTATCATACACAACCTCTGCCGTAGGGTGGTCTTTTCTTGACATCAAAAAGCTCCTGATTGCATCTCTTTGTCTGCTTCTTTTTACTGTTGCCATATTGTAACTCCTCTATTCAAATTACATTAAATTAATATTGTCATTATATACTGTTACTTGTTTAATATTTTATATGTACATAATATCCATTTGATAAATCACGCTCATTATTGGATTTAAATCAAAAATGATACACCAATAATAGTAACAACTACTAATATTAGTGTATCATTTTCTATCAAAAAGTCAACTTATTTTTACTATATTATTTTTATAATATTATTATGCAAGCTTTGTTTTTATTTATGCCTTCATCATTCCAGACATAATACAGCTTCCCTTTGCACCACACTCTTGTACTTCCTGCCTGCGGCTGCCATCTATGTTAATTCCACCAATGGCATATACTGGAATATTAACATTTTCGCATACTGCTTTCAGAAATTCCAGGCCTCTTGGTGGAACACCTCTTTTACAATCCGTACTATATATATGTCCTGCCGTAATGTATGAAGCACCAAGTTCTGCCGCTTCGACAGCTTCCTGAACGGAATGGATTGAACAACCTTTTATAGCTACATTACTATCTTTAAGCTGACTATGATATTTTCTTAGATTATCAATTGACAAATGTATAGCATTAATGCCAGTCTTTTCTGCCACTGCAACATAAGTATGCAATATCAGTCTTACGTTATATTTCTTACAGACCGAATACACATCTGCAGCAAGTGCAGCATATTCAGCATCACTTAGATCCTTCTCTCTTAGAATAACAGCTGCTGGATAAAGCTTGCATACTCTTTCTATCTGTTCTAAAAATGGTCTGTCACAAAGCCTGCGGTTAGTAATTGCAATCACGTCCTGCATAATTCCTAATCTCCTTAATCTTAATCAGCCACAGTATATATAGTCACTCATAACTGGCTGAAGTCCGATTTTTACAAGGTCATCATATACCTGCTTAACATCTCTTCCGTCTGATATTTCAAACTGCTCATCGCCTCTGTCTTTTTCTTCAATATCTTCTGAATGGCTTCCTATGCCCGTACTTACACCTGCTGATATTTTAGTTGCCGCTATATTCATAAGATTATCACGCACACGTGCACACTCTCTTGTAGATACTGTTATACTGGCAAATGGCATAAATAATCTGTATGCTGTTACGACCTGCAATAACTGTGCTTCGTGTACATCTTTAGGATTAATTCTGTCATTATTGATTATTGGACGTAATCTTGGACAAGAAAATGCTATCTCTGCCTGTGGGTATTTGCGTTGTAATAAATATGCGTGCATACCTGTAGCAAAAGCATCTTTTCTGAAATCATCAAGTCCTAAAAGTGCAGCAAAACCAACTCCTCTCATACCTCCCTTTAATGCACGTTCCTGTGCATTAAGCCTGTATGGGAATACTCTCTTATGTCCTGCAAGATGAAGTGTCTCATATTTGTCTGAATTGTAGGTTTCCTGAAATACAGTTACATAGTCAGCACCACATTTATGAAGATAAGCATACTCATCTGAATTCATAGGATATACTTCAAGTCCAACAACCTTGAAATATTTTCTTGCTATTTTACAGGCTTCTCCTATGTATTCCACACTTGACATTTTCTTGCTTTCACCTGTAAGAATAAGTATCTCCTGCAAGCCTGACCTTGCAATTGCTTCCATTTCTTCCTCTATTTCCTGTGCATTAAGCTTGGCTCTCTTAATCTTGTTGTGGCAGTTAAAACCACAATATATACAATAATTCTCACAGTAATTAGCAATATATATAGGTGTAAAAAAACATATGGAATTACCAAAATGTCTTTCTTTCTCATCCTTGGCTGCCTGTGCCATCTGTTCAAGATACGGAAGTGCAGCTGGTGATAAAAGAGCAGCAAAATCCTCTGGTGTCCTGTTGCTTTTATTGATAGCATTAAGAACATCCTTTGCTGTATATTTATCGTAGTCATAATTGTTCATAGCATCTATAACTTTTTGCTGTATATCTGACTCAAGTACTTCCATATCTGGAAGATATTCCATATGGTTAGTTCTGTTTTTCTTCAAATCTTCTCTTATTTCATCACTCAATATACTTTCATTGATGTGCATATCTTTGCTGTCGCTCATAATTATCCTCGTTTCTGTAATCTATTGCATTATTATTCGTGTATATAGCCTGTTAATGGAGATGATGCACTTGCACCGTCCTTCTTTACTCTTCCAAGGCCTGAAAGATAAGCTTCACGTCCTGCATTTATTGCATTCTTAAATGCTGATGCCATCGCTGGAATATCTCCTGCTGTCGCTATAGCTGTATTAGCCATCACCGCAGCTGCACCCATTTCCATAACTTCACATGCCTGTGATGGACGACCTATACCTGCATCTACAATAATTGGAAGGTCAATTTCGTCAATAAGTATCTGTATAAAATCTTTAGTGCATACACCTCTGTTAGAACCAATTGGTGCTGCAAGCGGCATAATACAGGCAGCTCCTGCATTCTGCATATCTCTTGCTGCATTAAGGTCTGGATACATATATGGCATTACTACAAAGCCTTCTTTGGCAAGTATCTCTGTTGCTTTAGCTGTTTCGTAGTTGTCTGGAAGAAGATATTTAGTATCTCTTATAACTTCTATCTTAACCATATCACTGTGGCATAATTCTCTTGAAAGTCTTGCAATTCTTACAGCTTCTTCTGCATTTCTTGCACCTGATGTGTTAGGGAGAAGCTTTACATTTTCTGGAATATAATCAAGAATATTGGCAATTCCGCCATCGTTGGCTCTTCTTAGTGCAAGTGTTACTATCTGTGCTTCTGCCTGTTTTACGGCGGCGTCTATTAATTCAAGGGAATATTTTCCTGAGCCTAAGATAAATCTTGATGTGAATTCGTATTTTCCTAATTTGAATGTGTCGTTGTTGTTCATTGTTTTGTCCTCTTTTCTTTTTGGTTATTTATTTGTAAGGGTTGTTGGGTGGGGTTGGGTTAATAACGTAAGGTTATTGACCGCCGCCCATAAATGTCAGGATTTCTAAGGTGTCATCGGGTGACAGGGTTGTGGTGGGGTAGGAGTCTTTCGGGATTATGACCTCGTTGAGTTCGACTACTACATGGATCGGGTTGTAGTTGTGGGTGGTGAGGAAGGTGGTGATTGGGGTTGATGTAGGGATTTGGGTGGGTTTGCCGTTGAATTTTATTGTTATCATTGCTGGTCCTTCTTTCTTTGGGGATTGAGAGAGTGAATTTTTTTTTGGAGGACGGACGACATTTGGAAGCCTTGCTTCCTCTGTCTGGGAGTTGCTGACTGAGGGAGGGGGAATTAGCTTTGTCGGACGACATTTGGAAGCTTTGCTTCCTCTGTCTGCGGGTCGCTGACGTGGGAGGGGGAATTAGCTTTGTCGGACGACACTTGGAAG